>JBKPMA010000449.1:0-3818 GCA_046731935.1 Acidobacteriota bacterium | reverse complement strand
GACAGCAGCAGCACGGCTGCTTCGGACAGCAGCCGAACCGACCGCCTCACGGTGACACCTCACGTCCGGCCATCGCCGGCCGGCCGCCGCTGTCGAACGTGACGGTGAGTACACAGCGCGACTCCCCCGCACCGCGGCATTGGACGACGTCGACCGTACCTGGCGCCTCGAGCAGCGTCAGGACGCGCTCGAATGCCGCCGCATAGTAGCGGCAGAGCGGCATGTCCACGGGCTCGCGCACGCCGCAGAAGATGGAGCTGCGCAGGTCGATGCGCGCCTGATTCTTCCGGACCTTCACGACCGCGCGGCTGCCAGCGTACGTCTCGCGGACGAGCCGTCGGGCAACGCCAAGCGCGAAACGGGTACGGAGCGCGCGTGGCAATGCGCGAATTCCGCGTGTTCGCAAACCACTCATCCCAAGGACGGTCCACTGCGCGGCGTAGTCGCCGGCCCGTTCGGTCACGGCCGCATACATGCCATTTTCGCGCCGGAGAAAACTCAGCACGGCCGCGAGCGGAGCCAGGCCGATGGTCCCGTCGCGCAGCCCGATGGGATTGAACCAATTCTCGTAGAACTCGAGCCGCGTCGGCAGCAGGTCGGCAATACCCTGGTGCAGCGAAGCCACGAGCACGCGTCCGATGCCGGCGTCCCTCATCACGGTTGAATTCTGATAGATTGAAGCGCCTGACGAGCCCGCCCACCGTCCGGCGCTTCGAAATCGACGCCGCGATTCTTGTGGGCGGTCAAGGCCGGCGGCTTGGCGGCCAAGACAAGAGCAGGCTCGAGATAGACGGGGTCACCGTGCTCGACCGTCTGCTGGCGGTTCTGGACGCGGTGCCCGCCAGGGTCATGCTGGTCGGCGGACCAGCCGATCGGGCCTGGCCCGACGGTGTGCAACCGGTGCCGGATGCGAAGTCGGGACTGGGGCCGCTCGGCGGCATTCACGCTGCGCTGACGCATGCCACAGGTGATCGCGCGTTGATTCTGGCGTGCGACATGCCGTTTCTCACCGCACCGTTCCTCGCGTGGCTGGCCCGGCAGGGCCGCGAGGCCGACGTGACGGTGCCGCGCGACGCGCGGGGAATGCACCCGCTCTGCGCGGTATGGGCCACCACGGCGCTGCCGGTCGTGGAACGACTGCTCGACCGGGGAGTTCGGAAGGTGGGCACCGCGCTCGACGCGTTGCGCGTGCAGGTCGTCGAGGGCGCGACGCTCGAGGCGTTCGACCCCGACGGATGGTTGCTGCACAATATCAACACCGCGGACGATTACCAACGCGCGCTCGCCCGGCGCTGATCCACGGCACGTGACGCGCGTTTCGGGATGGCGGCATCGTACCGCAGCCCTACAGACGAGTCAACGCTCATCCGGCCCTCGATTCCGATACCAACGACATGATTCTTCCCGTGCACGATGCGCTCCGCGCGCGCCTGGCCTCCGTCCTCGCCGACCAGTACAACCTGTCGTCCGAGGCGCTGCCCGCGATCACGATCGACTACGCGCCCAATCGCGCCCTCGGCGATCTGGCGCTCCCGGTCGCATTCGAGCTCGCCCGCCGTCTGCGGAAAGCGCCGCGAGCCATCGCCCAGGAGCTGGCGGCTGCCGTGCCGCCGGTCCCAGGGATCACGCGCATCGAAGCCACTTCCAGCGGCTACTTGAATTGCTTTCTCGATCGCCCGGCGTTTCTCACCGAGCGATTGACCTCGTCGTCTGCGCCTGCATCACCACGGGCCGTCAAGAAAACGATCGTCGAGCACACCGCCATCAACCCGAACAAGGCCGCTCACATCGGCCATCTTCGGAACGCGGCGCTGGGCGACACCCTCGTCCGCGTGCTGCGATTCCGCGGTCACCCGGTCGAAGTGCAGAACTACATCGACGACACCGGCGTGCAAGTCGCCGACGTCGTCGTTGGTCTGACCGATCTGGAGCCGCACTCGCTCGACCAGGTACGTCAGCTCGCCGAGGGGAGTAAGTTCGACTATTTCTGTTGGGATCTCTACGCCCGGGTCACTGAGTGGTACGCGCAGGACAAGGAACGGCTTGCGACGCGCGCCGCCGCGCTTCATGACATCGAGCATGGCGTTGCTCCTCGCGCCGACATGGCTGCTCTCGTCGCCGATCGGATCGTCCGCTGCCACCTGCGAACCATGGAGCGGATGAACATCGAGTACGACCTACTGACCTGGGAGGGCGACATCCTGCGCCTGCAGTTCTGGGCCAGAGCCTTCTCGATCCTGAAGGCGCAGGGAACGGTCTATCTCCAGGACAAGGGACGGCTGGCCGGCTGCTGGGTGATGACCATCGACGACGGCCAGGAGAGCGCGCCCGCCGACACGGAGACCGCGGACCAGACAGCCGCCGACGAGGGCGATTCCAGGGAGAAAGTGATCGTCCGCTCGAACGGCACGGTGACCTACGTCGGGAAGGACATCGCGTACCAGTTCTGGAAGTTCGGCCTCCTCGGCCTCGATTTTCACTACAGATCCTTTGCGACGCGGCGTGACGGCCGGACCCTCTGGGCCACCACCAGCCATCGAACACCGGAGGAAGCTGCGACACCGCCCCACTTCGGCGGTGCCGGAACCGCCTACAACGTGATCGACGTCCGCCAGTCGTACCTCCAGAAGCTGCTGAAGCAGGCGCTGTTGACGATGGGCCATGCCGCTGAAGCGGAACAGTCCGTCCACTTCTCGTACGAAATGGTCGCGCTCTCGCACGCCACCGCGCGCGAGCTCGGATACGAGCTATCGGAGGACGATCAGAAGAAGCCGTTCGTCGAGGTGTCCGGTCGCAAGGGGCTCGGGGTCAAGGCAGACGACTTGCTCGACCTGCTCGAGCGGAAGGCGACGCAGGAAGTCGCCCGGCGGAATCCCGACTTCGAGCCGGCGGATACCGAGCGCACAGGCCGGGCGATAGGGCTCGCCGCGGTCCGGTATTTCCTGATCAAGTACTCGCGGTCGAAGATCATCGCCTTCGACATCGAAGAGGCGCTCAGTTTCGAAGGTGAAAGTGGACCGTATCTGCAGTACGCTGCCGTACGTGCGAACAACATCTTCGCCAAGCTCCGCGATCGTGATGGGCTGACCGAGGATGGTGTGCGGGCGGCCCTGGCGGCGTCCTCGCCGGCAGCGTTGAACGGCACGGATGGCGAGCAGGATCTCTGGGCGCTGGTGCTCGAGGCTTCACGCCTCGATGAAATCGTCGAACAGGTGATCCGGACGCTCGAATTCTCAGTACTTGCGAAATGGGCGTTTGGGCTGGCGCAGCAGTTCAACGCGTTCTATCATCACGCGCCCATCCTCAACGAAGAGCGTGCCGACGTTCGCGTGTGGCGCGCGGCCGGTGTGGCGTACTTCCGGGCGCAGATGACGCGAGCGCTCGACCTCATGGGCATCTCGGTGCCCGCACGGATGTGATGGCGATGCCCCTGATTGGCCTTGCGCCTGGCGCTCACACGACCGACTACGAAGCATCGCTCCTGCGCACGGGCGCGACGTTCCGCGTGCTCGACCCGATGCACGACGATCCCGTCGCATCCGTCCGCCAGCTCGACGGCATCCTGCTGACGGGCGGCGGCGACGTCGATCCGGCGCTGTTCGGCGAGTCGGCTCACGCGACATACCATCCCGCCGAGGCCGGCCGCGATGCCCACGAGATCGCGCTCGTGCGGGCGGCCGTCGACGCACATCTGCCGATGCTCGCGATCTGCCGCGGCCTCCAGGTGATGAACGTCGCCTGCGGCGGCACGCTGCTGCAGGACATCCCCTCGTCAGTTCCTCCGGGCGTCGATCACCAGGTCCCGATGCCGAAGAACG
>JBKPMA010000448.1:0-5105 GCA_046731935.1 Acidobacteriota bacterium | reverse complement strand
GTTGAACACCGTGACGCCGTTCAGAAACCAGACGTGGTGCAATCGATCCCGATCGTCGAAGTAGTCGTACGTCGGCGTGAGTGAGTCCTCGTCCAGCGCGACGTGTCCCTCAGATTCGGAGGCCGTGCGCACGGCCTCCTGAAACGAGACTTCAGTCCCGCGTCCGCCGTCGATCCAGTCGTAGCCATAGCTGCCCACCGCGACGACCAGCCGGCTCGGCGAGACTTCCTCGACGCGCCGCTCGAGCGTCTGACTGAACCAGGCCTGCGACGCCACGGAACCGGCATCGCCGTCGCCAGTGTGTTCGTCGTACGCCATCAGGATCAGGTAGTCACACGCGCGGGCGAGCTGCTGGTAATCGAACGCGGGATCGTCGAGCGGCACCGACTGGGAGACCTCGAGGCCGAGCGGCTGAAACGCCGCGTGGAGCTCGCGCGTGAACTGGACCAGATGGGCACGGCTTCGTGGCGGGACGTTCTCGAAATCGAGATTGATCCCGGCGAAGCGGCGCTCACGCACATAGGCGAGCAGCCGGTCGATGGCGTGTTGGCGCGCCTGGGGCGAGGCGAGCATCGTCGCCAGGGCCACAGACTGCCATTGAAGGCTGGCGCTGTCGAAGTTGTTGACGAGCGGCACGATGCGCAGAGCGGGCTTCGCGTGGGCCACGAAGGCCATCACGTCGTCCTGGCGCGCCGGTTGATCCAGATCGATGGCGCCCGTGCCGTCGGTCAGGTGCAGCCACTCGGGCATCAGGCGATCGAGCGCCTGGATGTTCTCCTTGAGGGACGTGAAGCTGGTGTCGTCCCAGTTGACGAAGAAGCCCGTGAGCTCGGTCCGGTGTGCGCGAGCGGCTGGCGGGTGACTGGCGGATCGCGCGGCGGCCGCATTGGCCTCGACGAGCGCACGCCGGGTCTCGAGATACCTCCGCTCGGCGGCGCGGGCAGGCCGCTCGGGCCGAGGCAGCGCCACATGGTGCGGCTGCGGAAGGCGCTCGTCGGGCGGCAGGCCGATCGCCGGGAGTGCCGGGTTCACCAGCACCATCCCCATTGCCACGAGAAAGGACAGCGACACGGCCCCGAGTGCGAACAATCCCACCCGCCGAACCCAGCGCCACCGGCGCTGTTCGGGATCGTAGAAGATCTGCCGGTTCGAGGATGGCATGCGTTGTTGTAGAGTTACCGGCGATGGGCGTCTGGGGCGAAGCGATCAAGGCGCTGCTCGCGGAGCGCGGACTGACACAAGTGGAACTGGCGCGGCTGGCTGGCATCAACCGCAGCACGGTCCTCCACATCATCCGCGGCGGACACTGCACGACCGATACGCTCGCCAAAATCGCGACCGCTCTCGGCGTGGACGTCGCGGAGCTGTTCACCACGCCGCTCGACATCGGCATCCGCCGCGATCGGATGATCGCCGCCGTACTCCGCGAGCTCTCCGAATCGGTCTCGAACGCCGTCGTCCATGACCTGGATCAGCGCCGGCGTCATCGCCTGACGCGCGGCCGTAAAGGCGACCGCCGCCTGCCATTCGCCGATTGACTGTTCGAGGGTGGTAAGGCGGGGCACATTGATGACGGGACGAATCACCCCGCCGCCACGATTTACATCCTCTCACCCTCGCCTAGAAGTTGACCCGTCCGACGATCTGTATCTGCCGCGGCGCATCAGCGGACACGCTCTGACCGAATGTCGGCCGGTCGATGAAACTCTCGGGAAGACCCAGATTCGCGCGGTTCAGTGCGTTATAGATCTCCGCCCGTAATTCGAGACGCCGATCGCCGCCCAGGCTGAACGTCCGCCCGATCGCCAGATCGAGACCGGCCGAACCAGGGCCGATGAGAATGTTCCGGCCGGCATCGCCAAAGCTATACTGCGGCGCCATCACGAAGGCGCGGCCTTCGTACGTCACGGCGTCCGGCGTCCCCGGCGCCACCTCGTTCGGACGGTCGTAGCCGAACGACCCGCCATTGTTGCCCGTGTTGCTGTTGTCGACCGAGACCCGCGGAGTGAACGGCCGTCCAGACTGCGCGGCGAAAATCGCGCTGACCTGCCAGCGCTGCGTCCACGCCCACCGCGCCGGCGGAATCGGCCAGACGGCAGCGATCGACACGCGATGCCGCACGTCGAAGTCGGACAGACCGCGCTCCGCTTCGGGACGGCGGGCGTCCTGCGGAGTGTTGTCGTTGCCGCTGCTGGGCAGGAACGCCGACGTGTCGTCGATGGATTTGCCCCACGTGTACGCCGCTCGGAAGGACAACCCGGTGGCCCGCTGCCGCTCGGCCTGCAACTGTAGCGCGTTGTACTGCGAGGATGCGGCGGGCTCGACGACGAGGATGTCGCCGTAGCCGGGGGTGGGACGACGGTCGTCGATGGGCCCTGGACCAGGCGGCGGCTGATTCACATTGCGACGTCTGACGAGATGACGTCCGCTCGAACCCACGTAGCGTGCAGTGAGGTCCACACCACGGAGCCGTCCCTCGATCCCGAAGCTCCCTTGCGTCGTCGAGGCGGTGGGGAACGCGGGCTCCAGCGTGTTCACCGACGCAGGCGGCACGTAGCCTTGATCCAACGGAAATGGGTTCGAGAGACGCAGCGGCTCGGTGAACGGTGCGAACAGCCTGAGATCGAAATAGGGCGGGTTGAAATAGAGGGCGGAGTTCTCGATCAGTGTGCCGCTATCGTAGTAGACGCCGACTCCGCCTCTGAGCATCAGCGTACTCGTTCGCGGTACGTGCCAGCTGACGGAGGCGCGCGGCGCAAAATTGCTCCAGTCCGTGTCGACACCCGAGCGCGGCACGCCGTCCCGCCCTACCGGACGCAGAGTCTTCGTCGTCAGGTCGAACACCTGCATGCGATCGTAGGCGTCGACCGGCGGAAGGTTGAGGTCATAGCGAACGCCGGCGTTCACCGTCAGGCGGTCCGTCGGCCGCCAGTCGTGCTGGACGAACAGGTTGTACGACGTCGTGCGAAGCGCCTGCGAATTGTCGTTGGCGGCGAGGATCGAGAACGTGGGGTACCCGAGCAGCAAGTCGCCGAGCGCGTCGCCCGTGAACGCTCCGGTGAAGCCTATCTGCCCGCGCGCGTAGACATGGTTGAAGCCGTCGGATCCGTAGTGGCGGACTTCTCCACCCAGCTTCCACAAGTGCCGGCCCCGTTCGATCGTCAGACTGTCTGACACATGCCACGTGGACGTGCGCCGCACGACCGGCAGATTGGGATCGTCGCCGAGCGGCTCGTAGCCGGCCACCGAAAACGCGGGATAACCCTGATCCACGGACGGCAGCACGGGTCCGGTGATGCCGAGCACCGCGAATTGATCGCTGCCGCTCGCCGCCGGCACGTTCTCGCGATGCAGCCGGTTCCACCCCACGCGCAGTTCGTTCAGGACGTGCGTGGAGAGCACCTGCGTCAGACTGGCGGCCGCGGTCTGACCGATGTCGGTAACGCCAATCCCGAAGCCAGGCAGATTGCGCGCACCGTTCGGGAACGGCACCTGACGGTCGTCCGATGTATACGCGTACCGGAGGGACAGAGGGATGTTGTGCCAGAGGCGATGGTCCGTCTTGACGGCCACGCGCACACCATCCCGCGATCCCGGCGGAGACGATGCAAAGTTCTGCCCGCCGGAGCGGTTGGGATCCGGATACAGCGCCGCCACGCCGGTTCCCGTGGGATCCAACCGGTCCTGCGGAATGCGGTTGCCGGGGAACGGTTCGCCCGTAATCGGATCGATCAGTGTGTGGCCGCTGCCGGAGAAATCGCCCGCACGTTCGGCCGCCAGCGGCACCGTCGTGACGCGCGTTTCTGCCGCGCTCGTGCGCAGCCCCTCGATACTTGCGAAGTAGAAGCTGTGAATGCGCGACAACGGGCCGCCGAGCGTCCCCCCGAACTGGTTCCGCCGGAAGCGCGGCTTGTCCTGGTCTGGCGGATCGAAGACGCCGCGCGCATCGAGCGCTTCGTGGCGGAAGTACTCGAAGAGCGAGCCGTGTGTGTCGCTGCTGCCCGACTTCAGGACGACGTTGACCTGGGCGCCGGCATTGCGTCCGTACTCGGCGTCGTACGTGTTCTGGACCAGCGTGAATTCCTGAATCGCATCGAGACTCGGCGTCGCGACGAGGCGATTCAGGAACAGATCGTTGTTGTCGGTGCCGTCGAGCAGGAAGTTGTTCGCAGCTTCACGCGCACCGGACACATTGACGCCGGCGTTGCCTTCGCTCGACAGACGCGATCCAGGTGCCGGCGGCGCCGCTCCCGGCGCCTGATAGGTGAATTGCAGGAAGTCGCGCGTGTCCATCGGCATCATGACCAGGGTGCGCCCGTCAAACACCTGGCCGATCGCGCCGCCGCCCGGCTGCAATCGTGAGACATCCGCACTGACTACGACCGATTCGGTGTACGAGCCCGGCACGAGCACGAGTGCGAGGGTGCCCTTCCCGGCGGCGTCAAGCCGCAGATCGGTCACCACGGCCTGCTTGAACCCACTCAGAGATGCGGTGGCGGTGTAGCGGCCTGCCGGGAGCAGTGGCACGACCGCCGTTCCCTCGGCCGTAGTGACGACCACACGCGCGGCGCCTGATCCCTGATCCGCGATGCGCACGCTGACGCCGCCGAGCGGTGCGCCCGACGTGTCGTGCGCGTCGATGAACAGCGTGGCCGTGGCCGTCTGCGCACGCACGCCGGCCGGGCATGAGATGGCGATGAGAACCAAGAGGGTGGTACGGATGAGACGAGACATGAAGCCGCGCCAGCGCGCGGTCATTCGATTGTACGCGGGAGGGCCGCCCTGCGATAGCCGCCCGTTCGTCGCGCGCGATATACTCGCGGCCCTGCGCGGAGGACGAGCATGGTTCGCCGGATCGACGACTTCATCGAAGAGTGGGCGTACGAGAGCGAATCGACCTCAAAGGTCATCGCCGGATTCACCGATCAGGCGCTCTCGCAGCGCGTGTCCCCCGGCGGCCGTACCGCCGGGACGCTGGCGTGGCATCTGGTCCGCACGATTCCAGACATGCTTGCCCGGGCCGGTCTGCCGGTCACGGGACCGGCCGAGCGCGAACCACCGCCCTCCGCCGCGGACATCCGGGCCGCCTACGATCGGGCTGCGGC
>JBKPMA010000447.1:0-4841 GCA_046731935.1 Acidobacteriota bacterium | reverse complement strand
TTCCGGATCCGCGTCGCGCTCGCTGCGACGCTCGGCGCCACCTACGGCATCTACAGCGGCTTCGAGCTATGCGAGAACGTGCCGGTCCGGCCGGGCAGCGAGGAATATCTCGACTCCGAGAAGTATCAGATCCGCGTGCGCAACTGGGACGCGCAAGGCAATATCAAGCCGCTCATCACCCGGTTGAACGAGATCCGACGCGCGCATCCCGCGCTGCACAACGATCGATCGCTCCGCTTCTTTCAGACGGATTCACCCCACCTGATTTGCTACGCAAAGAGCACGCGCGATCGGAAGGATGTCGTGCTCGTCGTGGTCAGCCTCGATCCGCACCACGTGCAGCAGGGCTTCGTACAGGCGCCGTCGTGGGAGCTCGCTGTCGGCCCAGGCGGCACGTACCACGTCGAAGAACTGCTGACGGGAACGACGTTCAGTTGGCGCGGTGAATGGAACTACGTGCGGCTCACACCAGAACTGCCGGCTCACGTTTTGCGCCTGGAGCCTAGGCCCGGCACGAGTCCCGTGTGACCGAGAACCTGCCGGTCCTCGGCGTCTCGTCAATCGACGAGCTGTTCGAAGGCCGGACGCGCGATCGTCTCGAGCGAGACGTCCTGACGAGGTACCTCCCACGCCAGCGTTGGTTCAGCAGCAAAGCGCGCGTGCTGACCGGGACACGGATTCTCGATCACGGACGACTCGGTCGCACAGCCCTTCCCGTTCTCACGGTCGTGATCGTGGACTACGAGGGCGGCGGTCAGGAACGATACTCCGTGCCGCTGACGCTTGCGATTGGTGAGACAGCCGACGCCCTCTCCAGGGCGCCGTCGGGTCCGGCGATGGCGTGGCTGGACATCGAAGGCAGGACGCTCCTCGTCGATGGGCTCGCGGACGATGACTCCTGCGCCCAGCTGGTCTCGGCGATCGACGATCCGTCTTCCGCCATCATCGTCGAACATCCGACGGCACGCGGGATGGTGCGCGCCGATCGCGATCGTGTGCCGCTGTTCGGTCCCTCGACGGATGTCGCGTCGGTTCGCCGCACGGGCGCGGAACAGAGCAACTCCTCGATCGTGGTCGGATCGGCCGCAATCCTCAAGATGTACCGCAAACTCGAAGCGGGCGTTCATCCGGAGCTCGAGATCGGCCGGTACTTGTGGACCCATGGGTTCACCGACGCTCCGCAGGTCCTTGCATCACTGGAGTACCTGCGCGATGGAGAGCAGGTGGCGCTGGCGGTGCTGCACGCGCTCGTCGCCAACGCACAGGACGGCTGGCAGCACGCCCTGGCCAACGTGCGTGCGTTCTACACCCGCCGCAACATCAGCGGTCCGGCAATGGCGAACACAGCCGAAGCCGTGGGCACGTTCCTCAACGCTGCCCGGATCCTTGGCGATCAAACCGGCCAGCTGCATCGAACGCTGGCGGCCGCGTTGGATCCCGCAATGGCGCCAGAGCCACTAACCTCGAACGAGCTCACGGCAGTTGCGTCCGGGGCGCGAGTCCGCGCCGATCGTGTGTTCGGCCAACTGGCACAGGCCCGCCGATCGGCCGCACCGCCGGCACGGGAACGAATCGATTCGCTCTTCGACCGTAGAAGCAACCTCACCAAACAGCTGGACACGCTCGTGTCATCACCGATCCGCGCCGACAAGACGCGATGTCACCAGGATTTCCATCTCGGTCAGGTGCTGTGGACGGGCCATCGCTACGCGCTCCTCGATTTCGAGGGTGAGCCATTGCGGCCGTTGGCCGAGCGGCGCACGAAGCGGTCGCCGTTGACCGACGTCGCCGGCATGCTGCGGTCGTACAGCTATGCCGCCTGGTCGGGACTCTTCGAGCATGCCGCAGATCGCGGAGTGGATCCGGTGACGCTGGAGCCGCAGGCGCGCGAATGGGAATCGGCCGTCGCGGGTGTGTTCCTGGCGGCCTATCACGACGCCACCACCGGAGCGTCGTTCGTTCCCGGTGATCCAAGCGGACGCGAACGGCTGCTGCGCCTCCTCATGATCGACAAGGCGCTGTACGAGCTCGAATATGAATTGAACAACCGCCCCGGCTGGATTCTCGTACCTGTCGAAGGGCTCATCCGGTTGATGTGAACGGAGTCAGGCGGCTCGCTCCTGCGGCTGCGCGGCGGGTCGCGTCTCATCGACAACCCGCGACACGAGCAGCGCGGCCAACGCCAGACAGCCCCCGCCAATAGTCACGATGTAGATCGGACTGTTCGGATTGTTCGCGCCGAACACGCCACGGATGAGCGGTCCGAACGTCAACGCCTGCAGAATCTCCGGCAGGACGATGAAGAAGTTGAAGACGCCCATGTAGACACCCATGCGAGCGGGCGGCAGCGCGCCCGAGAGAATGGCGTAGGGCATCGACAGGATCGACGCCCACGCAATCCCGACGCCGATCATCGAGAACACGAGTAGCCACGGCTCGTGAATCAGCCACACCGACAGCAATCCCGCACTGCCGCACAGCAGTGCGACGGCGTGCACCGTCTTGCGGCTCGTCGCCGCCGCGGCCCGCGGAATCGCCAGCGCCACCGCGAAACACACGATCGAATAGATCGAGAAGGTGAAGTTGCCCCACTCCACCCCGCGCGTGTAGAGATCGGTCTGCGGATCCGTGGCGCCGAACACATGTCTTGCAACGGCGGGCACGTAGAACAGCCACATGCAGAAGAGACCAAGCCAGGTGAAGAACTGCACGACGGCCAGCTGGCGCATGGTCACCGGCATCTCGCGGATGGCAGACAGGATCTCGTGAGCGCTCGCGGCGATACCCCGCCGCGCGGCTTTCATCTGCTGAAACGCCGCGAGATCCTCGGGCGGATATTCGCGGCTGGTCGCGACGGTCCAGAGCACCGCGAGCAGAAACGCCACGGCACCAAGCTGGAACGAATACTTCACGGTGAGCGGAATCCCGCTTGCGGTCGTCCCCGTCACGCCAAGGTAACGGAAGGCAATCGGCAGCGTGCCCGCGAAGGTCGCGCCAAGACCGATGAAGAAGCTCTGCATCACGAAGCCTGTGACGCGCTGCCGATCGTTCAGCTTGTCGGCGACGAAGGCGCGGAACGGCTCCATGCTCACGTTGATGCTGGCGTCGAGGATCCAGAGCAGACCTGCCGCCATCCAGAGCGAAGAGGATGTCGGCATGAAGAAGAGCGCCGTACTCGCGAGCACCGCGCCGACCAGGAAATACGGGCGGCGGCGACCGAGCGGACCCCACGTCCGGTCGCTCAGCGAACCGATGATCGGCTGCACGATCAGTCCGGTGAGCGGGGCCGCGAGCCACAACAGCGGCAGGCGGTCCGGCTGCGCCCCCAGCTTCTCGTAAATGGCGCTCATGTTGCCGTGCTGCAGTCCCCAACCGAATTGGATCCCGAGGAACCCAAAGCTCATGTTCCAGACTTGCCAGAACGACAGGTGAGGTTTCTGCATCAGGGCACCGTGAGAATCGCGGCCGATCGCGGGGGTATTGTGAGCGAGATCATGCCCCCGCTCACCGTCAGCGGACCAATGATTCCGAGACGATCCACGAGCGAGGCGCCGTTCTGCAGGCGCGTACCCGCCACCGTCGTGGACCAGGTCGCTGGTGACGCGTCGTTGTTGATGGCGACTACGACAGACGCCGTGGGCGTCGTCCGGGCATACACGTACTGTTGATCCGCGACATACAGCTGCTGCAGCGCACCGCGGCGGAGGGGTTCGAGGTCCTGTCGCAGATGGAGCAGCGTCCGCAGATGCTGAAAGACGCGCTCTTCCTGGAGCGTCCGTCCTGCGGAGGTGAATGCGTCGCGCAGATCGCCGGGAAATCCGCCCGGCATGTCGCGGCGGTTGTCGGGATCCCCGCCACCCGGCAGCCCAATCTCATCGCCGTAATAGACCTGCGGTACACCGCGAGTGGTGAGAAGGAATGTCTGCGCGAGCTCGAGGCCTGCCGCCGTCGCGCCTGGCTCGCTCATGAAACGCGCCATGTCGTGATTCCCGAGGAACGTCGTCAACTTCGACGCGTCGGGGTACAGATGGTCGTGCGCGAGGACCTGCACCACGGCGCGCAGGGGTCCGCCTTTCGCGAACGCCTGACGGATCGCTCCCTGCAATGGAAAGTCGAAGAGCGAATCCACCTTCGTGTCGACGCCGTCGAACCGTGCCGCTCCGCCGATGAAGAACGACACGAGTGCCGGATCCTCGTCGAACAGCTCACCGACGGCGGTCACATTCGGGAACTCCTGCTTGAGCGCAGTCATCCATCGCTGCCAGAACGCACGGGGGACGTACGGCCATGTGTCCTGCCGGATGGCATCGAGGCCCAGCGTGCCCGTCCACCACAGCGCGTTCTGGATGATGTACCTCGCGGTCTCGTCGTCCTGCTGATTCAGGTCGGGCAGGATGTTGATGAACCACCCCTCGAGCGTCGGCCGCTGCTCCTGGGCGGTCGCATGCGGATCCTGCAGCGTCCATACCTGCCAGGTGTTCGCGACGTGGGCGGCCGGAGGACCGTTGTACCATGTGGGCGTCGGCGAGTCGTCGACCCATGGGTGATACGGCCCGGTGTGATTCGCGACCTGGTCCTGGACGACCTTCAGCCCAAGCGCATGCGCGCGCGTAACCAACGCCTGCAGATCGGCCAACGAGCCGAAGTGTTCCTCGACACCATAGAAGTCCACGGCGCCGTACCCGTGATAGTCGGTGATGGGCTGATTGTCGTAGGTCTCCTTCTGATTCAGATGATTCACGTTGTCGTACCACGGATTCAGCCAGACGGCCGTAATGCCGAGATCCTTCAAGTACGGCAGCTTTGATGTGACCCCGTTGAAGTCTCCTCCGTGGTAATAG
>JBKPMA010000446.1:0-3620 GCA_046731935.1 Acidobacteriota bacterium | reverse complement strand
CACGGATGAAGACACGTTTGCCGGACAGATCGAGGTCGCGGATGGAGAGCTTCATGACTGACTCTTTCTTCGTACGTGGTTCGTAGCTCGTAGTCCGTAGCAGTTCGCGACCACGCCACGACCTCTGGACTACGAACTACGGACTACGAACTGCAGGCTACAAACTGAGGGAGGTGTCGACTAGAAGCCCTTGCTGGCGATGTACTTCAGCAGGTCGACGCAGCGGACCGAGTAGCCCCACTCATTGTCGTACCACGAGAGCACCTTGACGAAGTCGCCATCCATGACCGCTGTGTACGCGGAATCCACGATGGACGAGTTCGAGTTGCCGCGGAAGTCGATCGACACCAGCGGCTCGTCCGAAACGGCGAGAATGCCCTTCAGCGGACCGGCTGCGGCGGCCTTGAACGCCGCGTTCACTTCATCCTTCGACGTCTTCTTCGACAGGATGGCGGCGAGATCCACGACCGACACGTTCGGGGTCGGAACGCGCATCGCAAACCCATCGAGCTTGCCCTTCAGATCGGGCAGCACTTCCCCGACCGCCGCCGCGGCGCCCGTCGTCGTCGGGATCATCGACAGCGCGGCTGCCCGCGCACGGCGCAGATCCTTGTGCGGCAGGTCGAGCAGCTGCTGGTCGTTCGTGTAGGAGTGAATCGTGGTCATCCACCCGCGCTGGATCCCGAAGCTCTCGTGCAGCACCTTCGCGAACGGCGCCAGACAATTCGTCGTGCAGGACGCATTCGAGATGATGCTGTGCTTCGCGGGATCGTATTTGTCCTGATTCACGCCCATGACGAACGTGCCATCCGGCTTCTTCGCAGGCGCCGTGATGATCACTTTCTTGGCGCCAGCCGAAAGATGCTTGGCGGCATTGTCACGGTCGGTGAAGAGACCGGTGGACTCGAACACGACCTCCACGCCGAGATCCTTCCACGGCAGCGCGCCGGGATCGCGGCTCGACAGCACTTTGAACGCGTCGCCGTTGACTGAAATGCTGTCAGCGGTGGATTCGATGGTCGCGTGCAGATTCCCGAGGATCGAGTCGTACTTCAGGAGGTGCGCGAGTGTGCGGGTGTCGGTGATGTCGTTCACCGCGACGATGTCGATGTCGTTGCTGCCCAGCGAGGCACGCAAGATGTTTCGTCCGATCCGTCCGAATCCATTGATGCCGACTTTGATTGCCACGTCAGACCCTCCGCCGCGTACCCACGCGCAATGAGTGCTATCTCAACAACCTAGACGTCTTGACGGCTAGGAAACTTCCCGACTGAATCAAGTGTGTGTCCGTCAAGACGGCCGCCCGCGAAGCGGGCAACGCCAGTAGTGTGAGTTCTAGCGAGGCAGCCTGCCCATGCTCGCGTGTCGCGGCGCCTCGCTAGAATTCTAATGGCCCGCTTGCGCAGGGTCAACGCGCGGCACTATACTCGACTCATATAACACGCCGAATTCCCGCAAGTTAGAGCGAATCGGGCGCCCGGTGTATCTCCTCTACAGTCTGCTCCTCGTCATCGGCGTCATCGCGGGATCCCCGTGGTTCCTGTATCAGGCGATTCGCCATCGTAAGTACGTCGGCAGCGCGCGTCAGCGGCTCGGCCTGCTGCCCGTGTCGTTCAATCTGGACGGCGATCCGTCGATTTGGGTGCACGCGGTGTCGGTGGGCGAGGTGCTCGCGGCGCGTCCGCTGCTCGAGGCGCTCAAGGCGCGCTACCCGAGGCTGCGTCTCTATCTCTCGACGACGACGCTTGCGGGTCAGCAGCTCGCACGCCGGCAGCAGGATGTCGACGGCGTGTTCTATTTCCCGTTCGATTTTGCGTTCATCGTACGTCGTGTGCTCGCAATCGTGCGGCCGGCGCTGGTCGTGCTCGTCGAAGGCGAGATCTGGCCGAACCTGCTCCGCGAGTGCCATAAGACCGGCGTGAAAACCGTCGTCGTCAACGGACGAGTCTCGAACCGGTCGTATCCGCGCTATCGGCTCGTCAGGCCGCTCTTCCGCCGCGTGCTCGCGGACCTGGATCGCCTGTGTATGCAGAGCGAAGAATCGGCCCGGCGCATCGTGGCCATCGGCGCCCAGCCAGAGCGTGTCGTCGTGACGGGGAGCCTCAAATTCGACGCGGCGGCACTGCCCGCGCTGCCGCACGGACGGGATCGCGTTCTTCGTTTTTTCCGAGTGTCGCGGGATCGTGTCGTCGTCGTCGCCGGCAGTACGATGCGCGGCGAAGACGTGTACGTGCTGCGGGCGTTCCGGCGCGTGAAGGGAATGTCGCCGCAGGCGCTGCTCATTCTGGCGCCGCGGCATGCCGAACGCTTCGACGAAGCGGTGCATGTCGCCCGCGGCGAGGGCTTCGCGACGGTCCGGCGGTCCGATCTGCCGATCGACGGCGATCCGCGCGCAGACGTGGTGGTGCTCGATTCGATTGGTGAGCTGGCCCAGGTCTATCAGCTCGCGACGGTCGCCTTCGTCGGTGGCAGCCTCGTGGAGTCCGGGGGACACAACATTCTCGAGCCCGCCGCCTTGGGACGGCCGATCGTGTTCGGCTCGCACATGACGAACTTCGCCGAGATTGCGAGCGAGTTCCTCTCCCACGACGCGGCGGTGCAGGTCGGGTCTCCACAGGCACTCGAGCAGGCGCTCGTTGACCTCCTGCTCGATCCGGTGCGGCGCGCGAGCCTCGGCGCCGCAGCGCGTGCGCTCGTCGAGGCGAACCAGGGCGCACGCGATCGCACGCTCGATGCGATTGCCACGCTCCTCCCGCTCACCCGCACGGCGACCATCCATCCGTTCCGGCGCGTCCACTGATGAGAGTGCCGTGACGACGCTCAGCCAGATTGCGGGCGCGGTGGCGCTTGCGCGCCGCCGGTACTACACCGACCGGCCCGAATCACGCCGGCGTCTCAGCAAGCCGGTCATCAGCGTCGGCAATCTCACCGTCGGCGGCAGCGGCAAGACGCCGCTCGTCGCGTACCTTGCGGCGCGGCTGCTCCAGCGCGGCTGGCATCCGTCCATCCTGTCGCGCGGCTACGGCCGCGCGTATGTCGCGGACGGCGTGGTGGTCGTCAGCGACGGACGAACCGTGCTCGCCGATCTCGCGCGCTCAGGCGACGAACCCCTGATGCTCGCGCGTCAGCTGCCAGGCGTGGCCGTCCTCGTCTCCCCGAACCGGCATCTCGCGGGACGGCTGGCCGAGGCACGGTTCGGCTGCGACGTCCACTTGCTCGACGACGGATTCCAGCATTTCGTCCTCGAGCGCGATATCGACCTTCTGGTCGTCGCTCCAGACGATGTGTCACGGCCGCTGGTCCTGCCATTCGGACGGCTCCGCGAGCCGCTGGAGGTCGCCCGCGCCGCAGACGCCGTCCTGTGGACAGGCGAGGGCGATGCGGCGGACGCGGCAGCACGTCTGGGAGTCGCGCACGGCTTCCAGCTGACGCACGAAGCCGGCGCCTTCACGTCGGCACCGTTCGGGGGACCGCTGCCGGCTCCGGGCGATCGCGTAATTGCCATGGCCGCTATCGCCCGTCCGGAACGCTTCGTCGCCGCCCTCGCCGGATCCGGGTTCAATGTCGCGTCCACGATGTTCCTGCGCGATCACCATCGGTACACGCCAGCGGATCTCGCA
>JBKPMA010000445.1:0-5034 GCA_046731935.1 Acidobacteriota bacterium | reverse complement strand
GGTGCGAGCTGCACCAGGAACACACGACCCGTCCACGAGCCGTGGTCTTCGTGTTGATTGGGCGCCGAGAACGAATGATTGTCGGCCATGGCACCACGATACGCTCGAGCCAGGCAGCATGTCGTCAGCGCGAAGTATGCAAACGGTAAGGACGAATTCGACGGCAAACCCTTCCCAGCCGTTTACCCAATCCTCATAGCTCGCTCATGTGTCGTCGGCGCACGGACGGTACTGTCACCGCACTACGTGCCGCATGCACAGATTTGAGGATTGAGTGATGTTTTCCACGTCTTCCCACCGCAAGGGCACCCGGGCGATCGTGATTGGGGGCAGCATGGCCGGGCTCGCTGCCGCCCGTGTGCTCCAGCCGCACTTCGATCAGGTGGTGATTCTCGATAGAGACGTTCTGTCGGACATTCCTGAGCATCGACAAGGCGTACCGCAGGGGCGTCACGCGCATGGTCTGCTGGCGGGCGGGCTCCGCGCGCTGTCGACGCTCTTCCCGACACTGGAGGCCGATCTGCGGGCCGCCGGTGCGGTCGCCGCCGACGTGGTGCGAGACATCCGCTGGCACCAGCACGGCTACGACAAGTTGCAGTTCCAAAGCGGTCTCGACGGACTGCTCCTTGGCCGGCCGCTGCTGGAGGCGACGCTCCGTGCGCATGTCCGCCGCTTACCGCGCGTCAGCTTCGCGGACAAGGTCGTCGTGCAGCGGTTACTCGTGAGTGCGGACGGACGAACCGTCACGGGCGTCCGTATCCGGCCGTTCGGATGTCCGGAGTACTCCTGCCACGCGGACCTCGTCGTGGACGCCAGCGGCCGAAGTTCGCGGTCGCCGCAGTGGCTCGCCGAGCAGGGGTTCGAGCCGCCGCCGCTCGACGAGCTTGCCGTGAACATCGGGTACATGACTCGGATCTACCATCGTCGGCCCGACGACCTCGGCGGCAACGTCGGCACGGTGATCGCCCCGCGCCCTCCGCATCAGCGACGCATCGGCTTCGCACTCGCACTCGAGGGCGACCGCTGGATCGTCGCGCTCGGCGGCTGGATGGGCGATCACGCGCCCGCCGATCCGGATGGCTATCTGGCGTTCGCGCGGTCGCTCGCGCGGCCATATATCTACGATCTGATTTCGCGCGCAGAACCACTCAGCGAGCCAGTTCCCTATGCGTTCCCCTCGAACCGGAGGCGTCGGTACGAGCGGGTGAAGCACCTGCCGGAACGTTTTCTCGTGATGGGAGACGCACTCTGCAGCTTCAACCCTATCTACGGTCAGGGCATGAGCGTGGCCTCGCTCGAGGCATTGGCCCTCGGCGACGCGATCAGCGCGCCGGACGGGTTGAGGGCGCTCGGTGCCCGTTTCTTCCCGAAGGCGGCCGCGATTGTCGACGGGCCCTGGGCGGTGGCTGCGGGTGGCGATCTTGCGTTCGAGGGAGTGACCGGCCGCCGGCGGGCGGGTACAGCGCTCGTCAACTGGTACCTCGGCCAGGTGCATCGCGCGGCTGCGACGGATCCTGACGTGTGCCTTGCCTTCTTCCAGGCAGCGAACCTGCTGGCACCGCCCGCGACGCTCTTCAGCCCGAAGATGATGGCCCGGGTGGCGGCGAGTGCATGGCGGCGTCCCGGAACGCCGGGTCCGTTCACTCGTCCATCGACAACGGCCGGACTGGACGCGCAACCCGCCGTGTCAACACCGATGAGATGAACTACGAGGGATCCTCTCGAAGCTGGGAGTCGAGCGCCTCGAGTGCGGTTTCGAGCGAGCGCCGCCGTGGACCCTCGGGGATCTGCGTGAGCTGGTTCGCCAGCGCCGCGCGAGCGAGCTGCAGCGTGCGACGGCGGTCGGTCGCTGCAGCTTCCCGCGGACCCGTCGTTCCCCCATCTCGTCTCGCGTCGTCCTGCTGACTTTCGATCGCCTTGCTTTCCCAGCCCCTGGCCATGGTCTCGCCCTACTTCAGGATGCCACGAAGCCGCTGCAGCATGCCGGAGAAGAATCCCTGAATGGCTCGCTGTGCCCGTTGTTTCAGCGTACCGCGGTGGATGGTGCAGAGCTGCCGGGGAACCGTGTCGCCATCCTTGAAATATTCGATGTAGGTCGGACAGTCTTCGACAGGACGCAGGTAGGAGATCCTGCAGAGCTCTTGTTCCTTCAGACCGTCGGGAATCGTGAACTCGCGCGGCTTGAGCATTCGAGCCGCGCGGCGCATGAAGTCGGCCCAGATCGGCAGAGCAACCCGGCTGCCGAACGCGTCGTGCCCAATCGTTGCCGGCTGGTCGTATCCTACCCATACGGCTGCGACTACCGTCGACGAGTAGCCGACGAACCAGGCATCCTTGAAGTCGTTCGTCGTGCCGGTCTTGCCGGCGACCGGGAAACGAATCCCGGCCGACCGGACGCCGCTGCCCGTTCCCCGATCGATGACGTCCCGCATCATCGACACCATCTGAAACGCCACAGGAGCAGGCAGGATCCGTTCCGGATCCGACGGCTCGTCGAGCACGAGGTCGCCATCCTCGTCGATCACGCGTCTGATCGCGCGAGGCGTGACTTTGAAGCCGCCATTTGGGAATGCCGAGTATGCAGCCGCCAGGTCCAGCGGCGTGACCAGGCCGGAGCCGAGCGCCAACGACGGCACGTCCGGTTGATTGCGCAAGCCGGCGGCGGCGGCAAGGCGCAGAATCGGTCGGGTACCAATCCGCTCCTGCAGCGCGACTGCTGCACGATTGTTCGACTCGATGAGCGACTGCCGCAACGTCAACGCCTCGACGGCTTCTCCGCGTGCGTTGCGCGGTGACCACTCCTCCGCGCCCTGCGTCCCCACGGCACCGAGTCCGTCCACGATTGTTACCGGCGACATGCCGCGCATCAGCGCTGCTGCGAAGACAAACGGCTTGAATGCCGAACCCGGTTGGCGCCTGCTCCGCCACGCCCGGTTGAACGGTGTGTCGCGGATGTTGCTGCCGCCCACGATTGCCAGGACATTGCCGGTGTTTGGATCGAGCGCGACGAGCGCCGCCTGCAGGTCCCGCTTCCCGAGACGGCGCAGTCCATCGGCAATTGCGGCCTCGCCGGCGTCCTGCACGCCAGGGAGAATCGTCGTCCGTACCTGCCAGTCCGCCGGATAGTCCCCACCGAACCGCTCGCGGAACTGTTGGCGCAGGTACTCCTTCGCGTACCCGCCTCGAAGGTCGGGCGATCCCGGGTGTGGGCGCACGCGCAACCGTTCGCGCTCTGCGGCCGCGGCCTGCGCGGAGGTGATGAAACCAGCCGTCTGCATACGACGCAGCACGACGGCGCTTCGCCGCCGCGCGCCATCGAGATTCGACCAGGGGGAGAGTGCCGACGGCGCCTGAATCAGTCCGGCAATGAGCGCCGACTCGCCGATCGTCAGATCGCTCGCGTGCTTCCCGAAGACGCTCAACGCCATTGGTTCCACGCCGTAAATGCCGGCGCTCAGATAAATGCGGTTCAGGTACAACTCGAGGATCTGCGCCTTTGAGAGCCGCTCCTCGAGCAGCAGCGCGATCGCCGCCTCCTTGACCTTGCGCCCGACGTTTCGTGCCGTGGACAGATACAGCGTCCGCGCGAGCTGCTGCGTGATCGTGCTGCCGCCCTCGAGGGTCTCGCCTGTGCGGAGATCGCGAATCACGGCACGTGCGAGTCCGAGCGGATCGATGCCGGGGTGATACCAGAAGCGCCGGTCCTCGGTCGAGATGACGGCCTTCTGCAGCCATGGCGAGATGCGATCGAGCGGCACGTCCCGCCGCTGTTCGTCCATGCGGAACCAGGGTTGGCCGTTGCCGTCGTAGAAGACCAGATCGCCCACACCGTGCGTGAGCCCGTTGATCCGGATCCCGTACCGAATCAGCCAGCCGGTTGTGATGGCTGCGGCCGTGATGAAGACAACGAGCACTCCCAACGCAATGCGGTCGCGTACGCCGCCAACTCTCGCGAAGGCGTCCCGCAGGTCCAGCCACCACGAGGTGAGCCGGTTGGAGATCCAGGTGATCACACTCACGTCCTAGCGCCGCTCATCGGCGATGTGTGCTCCGCCTTCGTCGCCTACGTCCTCGTCGTCGGGCACGGCTCCCTGGCGCCGCGCATAGACGAACGCGATGAAGAAGATGACGACGATGAGGCCGAGCGAGAGCCAGCGTGGAACTTCCCAGTCGATGACGTGAATGCTGTGGAGGTACTCGAGCAGGAGCTTGAGGCCGACCCAGAAAATGATGACGAACGCACCGTCCACGAGCGCCGGATAGCGCCGAACCAGCGTGAGCAGGCGGCCGATCACCATCCGCATCGTGATGATCCCGAGGATGCCGCCGCTCAGCACGACCCACAGCTTCGGCGACATCGCGACCGCGACGAGGATCGAGTCAATCGCGAAGACGAAATCGGTGAGCTCGACACGGACGACGGTCCCCCAGAACGCCGAGAGTCCCATCCACGGCCTGGCCGGCGGCGTGCCGCGCCTCGATTCCGCATCACCGCTCCTGAAGAAGTGCTGATACGGGAGCCACACCAGATAGAACGCACCCAGCAGCTTCACCAGCGACAGCTGGATCATGTGCGCCGCGAAGAGGATCGCGACGCCTCGAAACAGGAACGCTCCCACGATCCCGTAGCGGAGCGCCTTTTGCTGCTGATGGCGCGGAAGTCCGAGCACCAGGACCGCGAGGACCATCGCGTTGTCGGCGCTCAGAAGCCCTTCGAGAAGAACGAGGAGGCCGATCGTGACGAGGTCGGACGGCGCAAACCAGGACCAAGACATACAGAAGCAGCCGGACGGCCGGCCGCGATCGGGCGGGCACAACCTCTTCTCGCAGTATGCCCTACCGGCCCGCTTGGAAACCAACCGGCCGGTGCGAAACCACACACGAGCTAGAGCATGGCATTGACACGGATCGTATCAATGCCTATACTTTCTATGTCGCAAGCGTGTGCGGTGAGAACATGGCAGGATCCGACGAGATCTACTTCATCAGCATGGTGGCCCGCGAGCTCGGGATGCACCCGCAAACACTGCGGAA
>JBKPMA010000444.1:0-4298 GCA_046731935.1 Acidobacteriota bacterium | reverse complement strand
GGGCTGCTCGTAGAGATGGCAGTCGACCAGACCGGTCCCGTCGACTGACAGCGGGATCTCGTCGCCGGCCGTCCAGCGCACGAGGTTCGCGATCAGGCGCGCGTGATCCGGCAGGTGCTCACGGGCGTAGCGGCGATCGATGTCCGCGGGCATGTAGGCGATGCGCGATTGACCGCGTTCGGAGAGCACGAGCCCGGGAATGTCGGTCGTGGGCCGACGCATCCAGGCGGTCTCCGGCGGGTAGGTGGGAAACGGCGGGACGAACGTCAGCGGCACCAGCGTCCCTGCGTCCACCTTCAGTGGACCGAGCGTTCCCCCGAACGCGATCAGGTCCGTCTCATCGAATCCGTGCAGTACGGCGTGGCGCGTCCCTGTGATGGCGGGTTCGTCGCCCGCGCGTGGACCGTCGACCCGCGCGCGCAGCTCGGGAGCGAGCCGCAGATAGGTATGACCGCTCGGGCTCGGCGCAAAGGCGCCAGCCGGATCCGCGGAATCGCCGCGTGCTGCCGCCGCTCGAAGCTCGCCGATCTGGTGGCAACGGAATAGATCGGCGAGCGCAAAGTCCTGCCGCCGATCGCCCCATTCAGTGAAGAGACTGGCCGTGCCGGTCGCCAGCAGCGATCCACCGCGCTCGACGAACCGCCTGATGGACGCCACCTGTCGGTCCGACAAGGCACCGAGGTTGGGCAGGATGAGCACCTTCAGGCGGCCCGCCTGCTGCTCGATGTCGTCGGCGTGTACGGGCAGATATGGAATCCGCGCCCGGACGAGGCTGTGCATGAATCCGGTATAGGGGGCGTCGACGATCTCCGCGGCGTTATCACGCCCGAAGAAATCCGTGTTGCGCTGCGACCACACGACGCCGACGTTCGCAATCGGCTGCCGCTCGACGAGGTACCGTTCGTTCGCCTTCCACCACCGCATGACTGGCTCGGCCGACCGGTACATTCGCCGGTCTTCATGGTACGCGCCGACAAAATGCCACCACGGCTGAATGCCACCGGCCATTCCCGCGATCATCCACATGCGTGCTTCCGCTGCCGGCTTGCTCGCGACACGGTAGTAGCCTGGACCCGACTGATACATCGCCATCGATTCCGGCGCAAGCTTGTCCCAGCCGAGTAGCGTGTGCACGCGTTTGCCGGTGTCGCCGTTCTGCTGGAACCCCGTGTCGTCGTCGCGCCGCTGATGGTCGAGCATCACGATGTCGGCACGCGCGCAGATCTCCTTCAGATCACGGAACGAGCGAGCCTGCGCGGTCACCGAGCCGCTGTTCATCCCCGACCAGATGCAGTCCTCGCCGCCGGCCGCGCGCGTCGTCCGGTTATTCAGCTCCCAGAGCTCAGTGCGCCGCGCATAGCTCCACATGATCCAGTCACGATAGACCTGGTCGTTCCAATCGGCCTTCCGAGGCAGCGCATGGCCCGTCTGCGCCTGGAATTTGCGCGTGCAGTTGTCGCAATAGCAGATGCTCTCGCGTCCAAGGCCTGCCCAGCTGTTGTCGGTGAATCCGTCCGGCCGCGAGCGCTCGATGATCTCGCGGAGCACATCATGCAGGTAGTCGTCGTAGTACGGACTATTGATGCACGCGACGTACTTGTCGGCGGCGCGGTACGGCTGACCGGTGACGTCGCGCGCGAACCAGTCCGGGTGAGCCTTGAAGAAGTCCTCGTCGGTGCGGTTCGAGTCCATGCGCGCCATCACGAAGAGGCCGTCGTCGTGCGCGGCCTTTGTCAGCTCGCCAAAGAGATCGCGGTCGCCGAGAAACGCCGCGCGATGGTGCAGCGGGAACTTGCTCGGGTAATAAGCAACGATGCCGCCGGCGTTGATGATGACGGCCTGCACCTGCGTCCGCTTCCAGTAGCCCCGCCACCAGTCGATGTCGTAGCGGATCGGATCCTTCTCGGTGATGTTGGTCTGTCCCCACAGATAGGCGCGGCGGTACCAGGGGACGTTGATCCCCGCGGCTCCGGCGGGCAGCGCCAGAGCCGACACGATCGCTGGCGCGGCGGTGACAGCCGCGGCGCCGCCGATCGTGTTGCTGATGAAGCGCCGTCTGGTGATGGAGCCGCGGCGTGCGTTCACGTGGGTCTCCTCATGCGCTGCGCGACCGTTTCGCGAACGGCGCGGCCGCTCCGATTTCCGGGGTTGGGCCAGCAGAACGGAGGAGCGGCTGTGACATCCGCAGGGCGCTCGGTGAATGCGGCTCGGACGGATCCGCTCAGCGTCCATGAGCGTGGTCGAACCAAGCTCCTTGCTATGCGTTCCTGGGCAGGACTGTATAGACGCGCGTGATGAACGCGTGGAACTCCATCATGTAGTTCTGCAGAAATTCGGCCGTCGTGTCGTTCGTGACCTCGCCGTCATCAGTCACCAAGCCCGGCTCGAACTGGATGTAGGCCTCGACCGCATTCATCTGCGGCGAGTTGCAGAAGCCAAGAATGCTGCGCAGGTGTTGCTGCCCGATCGCTGTGCCGATCTTGCCCGGAGACGTACCGATGACCGCCGATGGCTTGCGCGCAAACGAGTTCTTGCCGTACGGCCGGCTCGCCCAATCGATCGCATTCTTCAAAGCTCCTGGAATCGAGCGGTTGTACTCCGGTGTTATGAAGAGCACCGCCTCGACCGCAGCAATCGCTGCTTTGAACTCTCTGGCCACCGCAGGGTAGTCCGCGTCGAAATCGCGGTTATAGAGCGGCAGGTCCTTGATCGGAATCTCTGTCAGGTCGATCCCCGCTGGGGCGAGGCGCACCAGGGCTTTCGCGAGCAGGCGATTGATGGACGACCTGGAGAGACTGCCGACAAAGTAGCCCACCCTGTAGTTGCTCATACGATCTCCTACTGCCGTGGAGTCCTTGGCTTGCACTCGACCGCCTTCACCTTCCCAGCGCGCCAGGGCGCGTGCCTCCATCCTTGCGCTCGCGTCATCGGTTACACGCGTGGCCGGCACATCCAGGCCTTCGGCCATCGTCGGGTGCGTGGGGGCGCGCGTCGCGAGTCCGGTGTATGCCCTTGGCATCCTCGCTGCGACCGCGTGTTCGGGACACTTGTGAATGGTGTTGTCGCAGTTGTCAGGGAATGACGAGGGAGTCTGTGCCTGTTGGTGGCGCGAGTCAAGCGCGATCACACACCGACAAATGGTCGCGCTGTCCGGTCGCGCCAGCCCGTTCAGCGGCAACACTGCGAATGTGTCCCGGCCGTCCCGCCACTCGGTACCATCCTCGAACGTCGCCGCGGTGACGGCGACCACGACGGTGGTGCCGACATCAATCGGGGCGCGCTTTGGGAGCTTCAGCGATGCCTCGTGTGCCACGTCCTTCGAGAGTGCGCTGGTGGGGTGGCCGCGTCGAGCACCGCAACGACTTGGCCGCGCATCCGTCGGTGTGACGGACTGCTAGCGTGCGTCCTTCTGGTCGCACACTGCGAGGTCCTCGCCGATGTTGAATTTGGGATCGATGCCGCTGCTGCCTCGCACCACCGGCATGTTGGGGTCTGTGGATCTGTCGCCTCGAACGATCCGCATCTTCAAGCACGGTCGGGGCCCGACTTGGAGCTCGGGAGAGGGTGGCGTGAAGGTCAGGCTCTTCCAGACGCGTGGAGAACTATTCGACGAACGCGGAGCCGAAGGTGTCGCTTGAGCCAGGACGAAAGCGGTGACAAGTCCGACGGCGGTGCAGATCATGGCCACCTCGATCGAGGCAACAGTAGCGTCTTGGAGTCGCCGTGGTAAGGCCGAACGCACCTGAGTGCGTCCCGCGTCCGGTCTGGAATCACACGCCGGGCGGTGCTCCTGTGCTGTTGCAACTAGCGCCGAGAAACGCTCCGTTGGGCTTCAGCCGCGAGACGCTCGCTTAACCGCAGTCCTTCGGATGGAACACTCGGGTCGGCTTCGTCATAGACGAGGCCTGGCGGTGGCTGCAGGACCAGCCGACGCACACGTGTGGCGAGCGCCGCGATGGCAACGGTACCCACGATGATGGCAATCAGCCATAACGGCTGTTCTATCGCTGCGAGTTGAAGCTCAGCGAGCCCATAGCAATACGCCGCAAAGGCGATCGCATAGAGCGGCCACAGCGTACGCGCACGAGACCTCGCTGGGTAGTACACGCACGCGAACGGCACCGTCCTGAACCCGATCATCACAATCTCCACCAGCACCAGGCCAAGTGTCGCGGAGCATATTGCGTGGATCAACCCGACCGACCCGCCCCAGAGCGCCGTGCCCATGACAACCGAGGCGATTGCTGCAGGCACAACCGCGCCCATGACGAGCGCCGTCCGCGCGCCTGTCACGATGG
>JBKPMA010000443.1:0-6723 GCA_046731935.1 Acidobacteriota bacterium | reverse complement strand
GTTCACGTACAGACCACGGCAATACCGTCTGCGCGTGGATCAGGCCGAGACGAACCCCAAGGCATTCCTGCTGACGATTGCCAACGGGCCTCAGTGGGGCAACGGCGCGAGGATCGCGCCGGATGCGCGGCTCGACGATGGTTTGCTCGACGTGGTCATCGCGGAGACCTCGTCAGCGCTGCAGGCGGTCACGCAGGTTCCGCGGCTCTTCACCGGCACCATCATGCAGGCAAGAGGCGTCTCGGTCGTCAGAGGGCGGCACGTGTCGATCGAAGCGAACGAGCCACTCTGTCTGCATGTGGATGGGGAAGCCGTTCCCATCGAGTCCACGCGCCTCGAGGCGCGCGTACATCCGGGCGCGTTGCTGGTCTGCGCGTAGCGCGCGGGGCGTGCACGCACGAGAAGCCCATTGCTGCCCTCTCGTGTGACGTTGAGCTTGGAAATGCGATGTAACGCTATGCAGCTTAGAGTCTTACAGGTGTTACAGAGTGTTTACACCAGCGGGGTGCCGTGTCGGGAGAAGATGCCCTCAGACATAAGGTTGACATCATGTACACCAAGCACCTCAGCAATGCCGGGCACACGCGGAAATTCGAAATCACCGATCTCGGCGGCACGTGGGAAGTGCGAACCGTCGAAGACAGTCGTCTCGTGAAGCAGGTTCGTTATGACGATTGGCATCGCGTCGAGCGGGCGATGCTGACGATTCGGCTCGAAGTATCGACGCTCGAAGCGGCTGGCTGGGTTGCGGACTGACAATCCGCAGATCGCGCACATCGCGCGACGGCGTGGGCTACTCGACGAAGCGGTAGCCGAGGCCCACGACGGTTTCGATTTGGCGGCCGACCGGACCAAGCTTTCCGCGCAGCCGCCCCACGTGCACGTCCACTGAGCGGGTCTCGATCAGCCGATCGTACCCCCACACCCGCTCGAGCAGCCGATCGCGCGACAGTACGCGGTTCCGGTTCTCCACGAGGTAGCGCAGCAGCTCGAACTCCCGGCGCGTGAGCTTCACGGGCTCGCCTTCGACCGTCACCGAGACGGCGTCGAAATCCGCGACGAGATACTGGCCCTTGTAGATCGCCGGGGCAGGTACGAGCTGATCGGCCTTGCCGCGGCGCAGCACCGCACGAACGCGCGCCGCCAGCTCACGTAAGCTGAACGGCTTGGTGACGTAGTCGTCGGCGCCGACGTCCAGACCAGTGACGCGATCCCCCTCGGTCGTCCGTGCGGTGACCATGATGATGGGCACGCGCGCAGTCGCCGGACGAGCCCTCAGGATGCGGCAGACTTCCAGGCCGCTCAGGACGGGCAGGTTGAGATCGAGAATGATGAGGTCGGGCGTGTGTTCGGCCGCCGCCGTGATGGCCGCGTCGCCGCTGGTCGCGATTTCGACCTGTGCGTCGCCTCCACGTTCCAGCGTGTGCTTGATGAGACCGGCTATGTCCTGCTCGTCTTCGACGACGAGCACGCGCGTCCGCGACACGGGGAGGCCTGCGGCTTTGAGGAATGTCGTAGCGGGCGACTGTAAGGCCCGGGACGGTTCACTGTTCTGCACCGGGGACAGCGTACGATTTCCACGTTTCGGCAGGGTGACGCGGACGTTAAATGTGGGTTACGCCTGAGCCCTCGGGCTTACACCACCGTCCCATCCGCAACGATGCCTTCTTTGGGGACGATGATGATGCCATTGCGGATGTAGTAGCCGTCGCCGTCGGCGTCCTGCACCCCGCGCTCGTTGACGAGGCGGACGTTGTCGCCGACGCGTGCGTTCTTGTCAACGATCACGCGATCGAGCACGGCGTTGGTTCCAATCCCCATCGGAGGCACGCTGCCGCGAGACGGTGCGATGTCATCCGATTCGTAATAGTCGGCGCCGAGCAGTAGCGACCGCGAGATCTGACAGCCCGCGCGGATCACGGTCCGCACACCGATCACCGAATCGCTGATCGTGCTCTTGGCAATCGCGCATCCATCGGTGATGAGTGCGTTCTTGACCACGCAGTCGTCCAGGCGCGAGCCAGGCAGATTGCGCGGATGGCTGTAGATCGGCCGTCTGGAATCGTAGAACTGGAACGGGGAATCCGCGCGCGTCAGCGCGATATGGGCGTTGTAGTACGACTCGACCGTCCCGACGTCCGCCCAATAGCCCTTGTGCAGATACGCGTTCACCTTCAAACGCGGCAGCGCCGCCGGAATGATCTCGCGTCCGAAGTCGATGCCCGGTTCGTCGAGCACGTCCATCAGCACCTGCCGCGAGAAGACGTAAATGCCCATCGACGCGACAAACGGCTTCTCCGGATTGTGGCCCGTGAAGACCGCACCTGCGGGCACGCTCGCGCCGATCTCCGTCAGACGCTCGGCGTTTGGCTTCTCCTCGAACGCGACGATCTGTCCCTTCCGGTCGAACCGGAAGATCCCCATTTCGGTCGCATCGTCCTTGTCTACCGGTTGGGCGGCAATCGTGATGTCGGCGTCCCGGTCGATGTGCGCGTCGATCATCTCCGTGTAGTCCATCCGGTACAGATGGTCGCCGGCGAGGATCAGGTAGTAGTTGGCTTCGTGCCGCTCGAAGTGCCGCCGCGCCTGCCGGACGGCGTCCGCGGTGCCCTGAAACCAGTTCGAGCTCTCCGGCGTCTGTTCGGCCGCAAGGATCTCGACGAACCCGCGCGAGAACACGTCCATCCGGTAGGTCTGCCCGATGTGGCGGTTGAGCGACGCGGAGTTGAACTGCGTGAGGATGAAGATCCGCCGGATTTCCGAGTGGAGGCACGAGCTGATCGGAATGTCGATCAGGCGGTACTTGCCGCCGATCGGCACTGCCGGTTTCGAGCGGAGCTGCGTGAGCGGAAAGAGCCGCGCTCCCCGACCGCCACCGAGGATGATGGCGAGGACGTCATTCATGGGGAGAAGCCTATGCAATGCCGTGCCGGCGTGCAAGGCCGCGAGGCCGGCGACCGCAGACCGCAGACCGCAGCCTGAAGACCGCAGCCTGAAGACCGAAGACCGATCCGGCCAGTATTTACGCGGCCGTTCCCGATCCGAGATCCCGTTGTCACATGGGCCTCGTAGGCTCGATGGTGCATGCAGCGGCTCCGCCCGACGAGGCGAGGGACCCCATGGCGCTGACGATCAGCGTGATCGTCTGCGCGTATAACGAAGAGCGTTACCTGCCGGCGTGCCTCCACTCCGTGCTCGCGCAGACTCGTCCTCCCGACCAGATCGTCGTCGTCAACAATGCGAGCACCGATGGCACCCGAGCCGTGAGCCTCCGGATAGACGGGGTGACGGTGGTCGACGAGCCGCGGAAGGGGCTGACGCGCGCACGTGAGACGGGACGCAAAGCGTCGCGAGGTGACGTGCTCGTCTACCTCGACGCGGATTGCCGCGCGCCGTTGACGTGGCTCGAGCGCGTCGGACGGATTCTCGAGCGCCGTGCCGATGCCGTAGCCGTCACCGGGCCGTATCGCTTCTATGACTGGCATCGCCGCGGACGTGTACTGATTGGCGCCTACGACCGGTCGGTTGCGCCATTGACGCACGTCGCCGCACAGCGTGTCTTCCGCCTCGGAGCGCTGCTGTACGGCGGCAACTTCGCGGTCCGCCGGACCGCGCTCGATCGCATCGGAGGTTTCGACGAACGGATCGAGTTCCACGGCGAAGACACGAACCTCGGGCGGCGGCTGTCGGCGATCGGCCACGTGGTGCTGTCGAATGCCTGCTGGCTGCACACCTCCGCGCGCCGCTACCGTGCGCTCGGTACGTTGACCGTCATGCGTCTCTACGCGAGGAACTTCTGGTCCGAGACGATGTATCACCGGCCGGCGGATCGCCAACACCTGGACGTGAGGATCTGAGTGCCTGGGTACGAGCCGTTCCTGCTCTGCGATTTTCACGTCCACACGCAGTGGAGCGATGGCCGCCTCACGCTGCGGGAGGTGATCGATCTCTACGGCCGCACGGGCCGTTTCGACGTGATTGCAATTACCGACCACATCCTGATGAAGCGCGACCTGCTCGCGCGAGCCGGCCGGATCGCGACGCTCGGGCAGCGCGCATTCGGCGTGCGCGAAGATGCGTTCGACGACTACCTCGCCGAGATCCAGGACGAGGCGGCGCGCGCTCGCCGCGAGTACGACATGCTCGTGATTCCCGGCGCAGAGGTGACGCAGAACCGGATCCGGAGCAAGCGCAACGCACACATCATCGCGCTCGACATCAAGGAATACATCAGCGCCGACCAGTCACCAAACGCTGTGCTCGCTGAGATCCGCCGCCAGGGGGCGGTCAGTATCGCGTGTCATCCGCATCATCGCACCACGCGGCGGATCGAGATCAGCACGTGCTATCTGTGGGACCACCGCAAGGAGCTGTCGGATCTGGTGGACGTCTGGGAAGCGGCCAACCGGGACGACCTGTTCTCGGTCACGAGTCTGAAGCACTTTCCGTACGTGGCGAGCAGCGACTTCCACAAGCCGAAGCATCTCTACTCCTGGAAGACGCTGCTGCGGTGCGACAAGACGTGGCCGGCCGTGCGTCGAGCGCTCATCGAGAATGTCGATGTGGCGCTGACGCTGTTCCGCGCCGACGCGTGGAAGGCCGCGACGGAACCCGAGCCCGCTCGACAGGTGCGACGTTCCGGGCGCGCCGGCGGGCGAGCCGCGGCGGCGTCGGCGGCACTGGGCTCCGCGCTCGTCCGCTGGACGCGCGCAACCTGACGCGGGGATCGTCCGCGGCCGATGGCCGGTGGGCTGGTCCGGTGTGAGCGAGCCGATGTCTCGTGAGCCGGACCGCGAGTCTGCCGTCCATCGGGCGCGGACGATCAGTCTTCGGTCTTCAGTCTGCGGTCTTCAGGTATGAGCGACGACGACGTCTCTCTATAGCTCCGTCTGATGTTGTCGCGGGTGTGGACCGAAGACCGTGGACCGGAGACTGGAGACTGGAGACAGAAGGACCGGGCGGGCCGCACCCCTTCGAGCGGTCCGCCCGGCGGCGCGTCCTGGCGGAACGCGCCTAAACGGCAGGTCGAGCAGCTCAGTTTCTAAAATGACTTTAGAAAGCACTATTATTTACGCCGCGCGCCGCCTGTCAAGGCTTTTCCGAGGTACTTGCACCGGTGCGCAGGCGCGTATCCGAACGGCGATGGCAGGGGACGTTCAGGCTGGAACAGCGGCGGCGCGAGCGGGCCGGCGCAGCCGACGCCGCAACTGATCGCGGGCGTCGCTCATCGCCACGAGGACGCTGCCCCACAGACTGGCGTCCTCCCCGAGCACCGACTCGACCATCGGACTGGGCGTAGGGACAATGCGCGCGACGACCCGGCGGACCTCGCCGACGAAGGCCGGGGCCTGCGCCGCCAGCGCGCCCCCGACGACAATCAGCGAGGGGTCGAGCACCACGCTCAGGTTCGCAATCGCGATCCCGATGAGCGTCGCGGTCTCCTCGACGGCACGCGCCGCGCGCCGATCCCCGTTCTGCCACGCCTCGAACAGCGCGCGAATCCAGCTTTCGTCGTCTTGATCGGCTGAATGCGGCCAGCGGGCGGCAAGCGCGCGGAGCCCGGCGAGCGTCTCGAGACATCCTCGCGCCCCGAAATCGGTCTCGACATACTGCGGCCCCATACACATCAGCGCGATCTCGCCGGCCAGGAAGTTGTGGCCGTGCAGCAGCTCGCCGTTGACCAGGATGCCGGCGCCGATGCCGGTGCCGACGCTGATGAACACGCACGTCTCGTGATCGCGTGCCGCTCCACGCCAGTGCTCGCCCAGGACAGCGAAGTTCATGTCGTTGTCGACGATAACGGGCGCATCGAGCGTGCGCCTGAGAATCGCACCCATCGGAACGTTCGACCATCCCTTGAGGTTCGGCGCGAGCGCCATGACGACACCGCGCGTGCGATCGACCGCGCCGGGCGCGCCTGCGCCGACGGCCAGCAGGTTGGACGGCGGTACGTCGACTTCGCGCAACAGCTTTCGAAGCTCTGTTGCCACGGAGGCCAACAGGGCCTCCGGTGCACGACCAGGCGGCGTTTCGATCGTGCGATGGAGGAGCGTGTCGCCTCGCAAGTCTGCGACCGCCAGCCGCGTGCGGCTGGATCCCAGATGCAGCCCGGCCACGACGCCATGCCTGGCGTTGAAGTCCATGAAGGACGGCCGCCGGCCGCCGCGCGAAGGACCGGTGCCCATGTCGCGGATCAGCCCCAGGCGGATCAACTGACCGGTGAGTTGGCCGATGGTCGGTGCCGACAGTCCCGTAGCGCGGATCAGCTCGGTCCGCGTGAACGGAGCCGGACGGTCCATCACGACGCCGAGCACGCGCTCCAGATTCAGCGCTCGCAGATGTGACGCCTGCCGGACGCCGTCGTGGGCAGCGCGCGGTTTCAGAGGGCGTCGGGCAAGCGGGGCCATGTGCGACAGAGTGTAAGGAAGCTGCATCCGGCTGGCAACGTCCACCCGTCAGTTGTCAATCCTCTTTCTGAGGCACCGGCGCGGACGTGTCATGAGACGCACCACCGGTCACAGCACCCCTCGGAGCGCCGGCAATCCCCGCCAGACCGCGTGATAAGCTGCGACGCTAGACCCATGGCGGCCGTTTTTCTCTCGTTTCTCCTCGCGTTTAGCGGGGTTCCTGGGGCGACGGCGCTGCGCGGCTTCGTGACGGATACGAGCGGCCGGCCGATACCTGGAGCACGGATTGTCGTCGAGGGGCAGACGACCCCAGGCG
>JBKPMA010000442.1:0-4275 GCA_046731935.1 Acidobacteriota bacterium | reverse complement strand
GCTTTTCCTGAGCAAGGCGAACCTCAGCAAGCCGCTGCATGAGCTCGTGAACGAATTGCTCCTCTCGCCGATGGGCCGACGCGACTGGCCGCTGCGCTTCTATTCGCGCGACTGGCTGCTGTCGGTCCCTGCTCGGCGGGCGTTCGTCGCGCCGGATGTTGCTGCGCTTCCTTAGGCCGCCTTCTTCCGTGAAATATAATCGTCGACGTTCTTCGCGAGCACGTCCATGGGAACATTGCCGCCTAGCACAACCGCGTCGTCGAAGGCGCGCAGGTCGTATTTCGGCCCAAGCTCGGCCTTCGCGTGATCGCGCAACCGGTTGATAGTCGAATGACCGACCTTGTAACCGCAGGCCTGGCCCGGCCAGCTGCAGTAGCGATCGACTTCGCTCGCCACTTCGAGCGGATTCGATCCGTTTACGTCGACGAAGAACTGCACGCCCTGCTCGCGCGTCCAGCGCTTGGCGTGCAGGCCGGTGTCGACGACCAGGCGGCAGGCGCGGAACGCGAGCGACTGCAGGTACCCGAGGCGCCCGACCGGCTCGGTCTCGAAGGCGCCGAGCTCGTCGGCGAGCTGCTCCGCGTAGAGCGCCCAGCCCTCCGAATACGCGTTGAAGGCCAGCACCTGGCGGATGAGCGGCATCTGGTGCGTGTATTCACCCTGCCAGATGTGTCCAGGGATTGCTTCGTGGAACGTCAGGTCGGCAAGGCTGTATTTGCTGTGCAGCTCGGTCGTCTTCAGATTGATCCAGAACCGTCCGGGGATCTTGCCGTCGATCGATCCCGCGCCGCCGTAGGCCCCGGGAGCCCCGGGCTCCTCTTCTGGAGGCAGGCGCTTCACCTCCATGTTCGGATTGACGACTGTCTTGAACGCCCGCGGCATCTGCGCGCGAATCCACTCCAGGCGGCTCTCGATAAACGCCATGATTTCGGCGCGGCCTTTGTCGCCGCCGGAGAACTGGTAGCGAGGATCCTTTGCCAGCGCTCGCATCCGCTCGCCGACACCTCCGTGCAAGTAGCCGATCTCTTTCAGGATCGCGTCCATCTTCACGTGCAGGTCATGCAGCTCGCTGAGACCCTGCCGATGTACGTCATCCGGCGTCATCGGCGTCGTGGTCGCCGCCTTGAGCGCCCAACGGTAGAACTCCTCGCCATGAGGACGCGCCGAAATGCCTGCCGCATCCGTGGCTGCGGCGCGCTGAGCGTGCAGCTCCTGCAGTTGCCGGTCGAGCGCCGGCGCGACGTCGCGCGCTGCGATCGTGCGGGCACGATCGACCCAATTGCCTGGAATGTTCTTCGTACGCCGCGCGATGGAATCGGCGAGTCTGCCACCCTGGCGCGCACCCTCGAGCGAAACCGTCATCTGGGCCAGGGCTTTGTCGATCAGGAAGGACGGAGGCACCAGCCCCGCCGCTCGCGCCGTCTGCATGCGGCCGAGCTCGCCGTCGATCTGCTTCGCGTATGACTGCAGCCGCGCGAGGTACGCGTCAGCGTCGCTCGCCGTCTCGATGCGATGCTCGCTGTCGAGGAATCGCGGGATGTCCAGATACGCGCCGACGTTCTGAATGACGACGTATGGCGTATTGCGCCAGCTGCCGACCGTGATGTCGCCGTAGGGGAGTGCGAACCCCTCGAGCGCGAGCCCGTACGCCGTCTTGACGACTTCGAGGCTTGTGCGGGTGGCGTGCGTGAGTCCTCGGGTATCGAAGCTGTTGACCCGCGCCAGATCGTCCCTGATCTGATTCGCGACGCGACGTTTTCCGGCCTCGGATCGGTCGGACAACTGCGACCGGAGCGCGGCCCGCGCACCGGTATCGATCCCGAGTGATGTCGCGCTTTCCGGTTGGAGGGTCAGCAGCGAGGACGCGATGCCGTCGAGGAGCTTCAGGGCCTCGGCGTCAGAGGGAGCGTCGGGAAGTCGTCCGAGCCCGCTCGCGGTCACGAGCGGCAGGGCGGCGGCTGATGCAAATGCTGCAAGGGCTTCACGTCGGCTCGGCATACGTGCATCGAGCGTATCTGACGATCTGGCGTGCGAAGGCGGGTCAGTTTCCTCCGCCTATTTGTAGTGACACAGTGCCGCTCGCACCGCGCAAGTGGTCGTTCATCTCGTTCGCGCCTGCGATGGCCCGGTATCCCACGCCCGCATTGACCCGCAGCCATGGCGTAATCCCGATGAGCAGGTTCGCCTGTGGCTCGAAGATGAAATAGTCACCCCAGACGACGATGGGAGTCGTGCTCGTGATCGGTGTGTGCGGCGTCGGCTGCGGCACGTGACCGTGACCGTGGCCCGGCCGGCCATCGTCGGGCCACACACCTGACGGCGGCGGCGCACCGAACACCTCGCCATACGGCAGCCGGAGCGTCGCTGTGCCGCCACCCACGAGCGCCCGAGTGCCGAATCCGATGCGCTGGGTCGCGTGCGAGAGCCATTCGACGACGACGCCGCCGTACTGCATCTCGAAATCGTGATCGCGATTCGTCAGCCAGTAGCCGCCCCCGCCGACGAGGATGGTCTTGTCCACCATCCAGCCGCCGTAGGCGCCCATGAAGTACGCGTCCCGGCCGTTCACGTGGCCGAAACGAACGTCTGGCGCGATCACCACGCCTTCCTGCACCGGCTCGAGCGTGAGATGGTCGCTCGACTGCGTGGTGGTCGATGCCGGCGTGTCGTCGTGCGCCTGAGCCCACGCCGCGCGCGGACCCAGAAGCATCGCGACGAGCGCGAGCGGAAGCACGAAACACTTGGTCACACGAGGATGCATCTTGCGCCTCCGCTCACAATCGTCATTGCTGATGACCACCATTGAGGCTGACGTTGAGCCGTGTCACATCGCCGGCCCTGACGGTTACCTCCGTGGTGTACGGCGCGAAGCCATCCTTGTGTATCTCCACCCGGTGTGTGCCGGGCGGGAGCTCCACAGAGAGGCGCATCGCACCTGACGGTGTGTCCCACCGCTCACCGTCGATCGTGATCACTGCGTCGGACGGCTGGACCCGCACGCTCAGCGTGCCGTACGAATCCGAGCGCGACGTGCCGCTGTCCCGAGTGCCAGGATCAGGAGGCGCTTCTGTGCGCGGCGGGCCTTCCTGCCGGCCCTGTTCGGGGGGCGGCGGCTGGTTCGGGTCACCCGCCATCGGGAACTGATCGGGATCGTCGACCGTCGGCCGCCTCGTCGTCGGCGAGGGTAGCGGCTTCACCGGCGGCGGTTCACCTGCTGCGAGCTTCTGGAGCTCGTAGTGCATCTTGTAGCTCTGCCTCGGACGGAAGAGCAGTTTGTCCGTCACAGTCTTGTAGCCGGGCAGGTACAGCGCGAGCTCGTGTTCTCCCGGCACCAGACGGAGCCGCTGCGAGAACCCGTCGTAATCGTCGACGACACCAACGAAATAGCCATCGACGTAGACCTGCGCGTCTTTCGGAACGGCTTGGATCCGGACGGAGGCGCCGGTGTCATATCCCCAGCCGTACCCGTAGCCGTAGTAGCCGTAGGGATAACCATACGGATAACCGTACGCACCCCAGGAAAAGCCGAAACCGAAGCCGTACCCGCCGTACCAGCCCGCATACGGGTACCAGCCGGCGTAACCCCAGAACGGGTTGTAGAAGTACGGCCGGTAGTAGTACGGCCGGTAGTATCCGTGGCCGTAGTAGCCACCGTAATGACCGCCGCCGTGGTAGCCGCCGCCTCCGTGATAGCCGCCACCTCCGTGGGAGCCGCCACCGCCGTGGCCTCCACCTCCGTGGGCGTGGTATTGCGCGCTCACGTCAGCGGGCCAGAGCAGCGTCACCGTGGCGCCGGCCGCGACGACGAACATCGCGAGTCGAGAAGTGCGCGTCAACCGAGACACGAGAACCTCCAAGGGCAGGGCGCTGCAATCAAGCGCAATGAATGTGCCACAGAGAGCCGCTGCGTACTTGGAACGAATACGCGCGATCGCGCGAGCCTGTTGGGTGCAGGCGTCTTCGGCGGGACACACTTCGTCACAGGACGAGGACGCTAACATCCTGCGCACAGCCGATTTGCACCAACCTTGCTGTCGGAGTTTTGTCACACATTCGACCTCCGGCGAGCGGTGCGTACGTCCAGCGTCGCGGTTCGAGGATCCGATCTGCTATCGGTCACAGCCGCTGAACCGTTTGTCACAAATTACGAACAGCACGCCGGACCAGTCCGTATACTCCGCCATCCTCGTCCTCTGTCTGCGCGCGTCACACGCGCTGCGGGAGCCTCCATGCGCATCAAGCACCTGCCGGCACTCCTCGGGATCGCCGCGGTCT
>JBKPMA010000441.1:0-8958 GCA_046731935.1 Acidobacteriota bacterium | reverse complement strand
GCTCAGGGCTGTGCGCCTGACCGCAGAGCGCGTTCCTGCCGGACGACGTGCGAACCTCCCGTAACGGCAAAGACGCGCTCTCCACGCCGAAGGGCACCGAGTAACACCGCGATCATGTGCCGGTCGCGAACGTCCTCGACGTGACGTGCCATATCGTTGAAGAGGTGTCCGTCCCGGGTTGGATCGAACAAGGCGCGATGGCTGCCGTCGACCGGCGCAATTCGCTTCGCGTTGTCTTGGAACTGCCGCCAGTTGTGCGGCGCCGTTCCACTTAACCCTGCGCTCGTATCGATGATTGGTAGAATCCGAGTCAGCTCTTTTTCACGATCACAGTCTGCTCGGTCTTCGCACGACAGCAAAGCGCGTTGAATCAGAAAGATCTTCACACTTTCGGCGGGCCACCGCCTGAGTAGCGCCTGTGCCTGTTCACGGCGGGAGAGATCCAGTGGCTCGACACGAACCCGGTCTCTCGCGGCCAGCCACCGCACCAGCCCCGCCTCGCCGTATTGCCGAATCTCCTCGTCGCGGGCACTCACGACGGGTGGATCTCCGCCTTCGTTGAACGCGAGCGTTGGCTTCACACGGTTCCACGCGGCTTCCAGTTGCGCGATCTGGGCGTCGCGCGGATCGTCGGTGTGTTGCGCGCCAAAGTAGTAGAGGCTCGCTCCATTGTTCGCGAAGGCCTGCACTACATATGGCCAGCGGTGCGGCGAGCCCTTGTATTGGCTCCACGTCATCAGCGACGTTGCGTCGCCGCACGAGACAGCGAGCAGCGTGACGAGTGAACCGAGACACATTCTGATCGTCATTGATCGCGTAATGGCGAGCCGCGATGGCTATCAAATCCGGCCACCGCCGCACGCCACTCTCGAAGTGCCTCGCGTCGGCTTCGTGAATGCGTAGACGCTCAACGACGATTGCGGATCGTCTGGTAGGGCGCTCAACAAAGGCGGACGTTCATTTAGCAATCGATTTGAGTGAAAACCGGTGCTCGGCAGAATCACAATCGACCCACTGTTGCGACGGATCCGTTCTTTCGTCGAAGATCGAGATTCGCCCGTTTAGTGTTCCGACGATCGCGCCCGAGGCTTCGGCGGTGGCACTGACTTGGGCGACATATCCGGGTTCCCCGAGCTGGCTAATCGCCAGCATCAGGTTTGGAGTTCCGTTCGAGCGGTTCCCTCCAACGCCTCCGGAGACGGTAGAACCGCTGATGTCGAGATCGACGAACACCACCGGCGAGCTACGGGTCAGGGTTCCTGACGTACGGCCACTGAGATGTGACCCATCTCGGGTGAGTCGAAGCGGCACGTCCCACAGGTCCACAGGAATCTTGCTCGGCCACAACGCGACGCACGCGCTTGCCGCCTCAACATGCATCAGATGTGTGGCATCGTCGGTGTTACTCGGTGCTGCAGGACTACCGCCGCAACCAACACCGGCAATCAGTCCAGCGATCACCCAACCTGCCAGCCTCCTCATGATGCACCGTCGTACTCCCCAGCCTCGACCGATGGACCATCAAGGTTTGGCGTCCCCGGGCAGACTCGAACTGCCGACCCCCTGCTTAGGAGGCAGGTGCTCTATCCAGACTGAGCTACGGGGACGTCTATGGTCAGTGTAATCCGGCTCGCGCGGGTCGGCGAGGGGAATGACAGTCTACGGTCTGCGGTCTTCAGTCGGCGCGCACGCCTTCGGCCCGATCCTTCAGGCCATTGGCCGCTTACGGCGCGACGCGGACCAACAAGACATCGTGCGACGGGACCGTCACGGTGAGTCCATCCGCATTGGGCGCGACAGACTGATGCGTCCAGAGATCGCGTACCTGTGAGGGCGGCTTCGCGAGTCCGATCTCCGACCAGCTCGCATGAATCGCATGCGACGACCCACTGCGATTGAACAGGATCACGGCCGACCCGCCGTCGAAGAGCGGCTTCGTCCACACCTCGACATCGCCATCGTCACGCACGCGACTGCCCTGCCGCCCCAGCTTGTCCTGATCGATCGCAATCACGTCGGCGTTCGTCAGAATGGCCTTCGTGTCGTCTGACATCGACCGCAGATCGTTACCGGCCATCAGCGGCGCCGCCATCAGCGCCCAGAGCGAGAAGTGCGCGCGATACTCTGCAGCCGTCATTCCGCCATTGCCCACTTCGAGCATGTCTGGATCGTTCCATCCGCCCGGCCCCGCATAGCGCGCGTATGGCTCGTTGATGTCGAGCAGCTTCGTGAAGCCCATCGAGTTGTATTCGTCTTTGCAGTCCCAGCAGTCGAGGATGTCGTCGGTCGTTCGCCAGAGATGTCCGACACCGCGCGCCCAGAGCCACGGCTTCGAGACGCCCCACTCACACATGCTGAAGACGATGGAACGCCCCGTAGCATCGAGTGCGTCTCGCATCCGCGTGTAACTCACTTTCGCGTCGATGCCCTCGCTCGCGCACCAGTCGTACTTCACGTAGTCCACGCCCCACGAGGCATACGCGGTGGCGTCCTCGCGCTCGTAGCCGTGACTGCCAGGCCGGCCCTGGCACGTCTTGGTCCCGACGTCCGAGTACAGGCCGAACTTCAGACCTCGCGCGTGGATGTAGTCGCCCAGCGGCCGCATCCCATTCGGGAACCGCTGCGGGTCCGGAACGATCTGCCCGTCGCCGGTTCGGTCCACCTGCCAGCAGTCGTCGATCACGATGTACTGGTAGCCGGCGCGCTGCATGCCCGAGGTGACCATGGCGTCGGCCATCTCGCGAATCAGCGACTCGCTGACGTCGCAGCCGAACTTGTTCCACGAGTTCCACCCCATGGGCGGCGTTGCCGCACGGCCGTCGTCCGGCGCGGCGATGATTGCCGGCGACACGACGAGCATGGCTGCAAGAACGATCGCGAAGCCGGCGACCGCTCTGATTGGACTCATGCGGGTACGCGTGCGCAGCAAAGACAAACTGAAGACACCACTATAACGCCCGACCCTGAAGGCCCGACCCCGAAGGCCAGACCCCGATCGCCCGACTCAGTACTTGAGCACCGAATAGACCTGCTCGCCGTTCAGCTGTGCCCGGCCGTTCAACACAGACAGCTCGATGAGGAACGCCAGTGCGTGGACCGTTCCCCCAAGCCGTCTGACCAGGGCAGCCGTCGCACGTGCCGTTCCGCCCGTCGCGATGACATCGTCCACGATCAGCGCGCGTTGGCCCGGACGCACGGCATCATCGTGAATCTCGAGCCGGTCGGTTCCGTATTCGAGCGCGTAGGTTTCGGCGATGGTCGAGGACGGCAGCTTGCCGGGCTTTCTGACCGGCGTGAACCCTGCACCAATGCGATCCGCAACGGCGCCGCCCAGGATGAATCCACGGCTCTCAATGCCGACGACGACATCAATCCCGGCGTTCATGTACGGTCCGGCGAGCGCCTCGATCGTCTCGCGGAAACCGGCGGGATCGCCCAGCAGCGTCGTGATGTCGTAGAAGAGAATGCCTGGCTTTGGAAAGTCGGGAATGTTCCGGATCTTGTCTTTGAGCGTCTGCATGATAGGTGTGTGATCTCAGGGTTCGATGCGAAACGGCCCACCGCTGCCGCGCGCCGCGGCCGGTTCGGCCAACACGTCGTCAATCCGCGCACTGCGCGGGCCACGGCGGATGGCCATCTCGAAGCGCTGCAGTGCCTCCGAGTCTCCCTCCGCCTCGATTTCCACGCTGCCGTTGTCCAGGTTGCGGACCCAGCCGGAGAGTCCCTCTCGAGCGGCGGCGTCCTTGGCGAAAAAGCGGAAGCCGACACCCTGAACGCGGCCGGTGACAACGTAGCGGCGGGCCATCAACATGGGAAACCTGAATTATAGCTGAGGCTTTTGAGCGGCCTCTGAAGCGCGTGACTCCGCGCTAATTCGCCACAGCGTGGCGCTCCTGCCGCGATCGAGGCAAGCGAAATACGGAGAGATCGTTCCAATTGCCAGTAAATCCAGACGTCGTTCCAGTAGATCCGTGGTACGCGGCTTGTGTAGGCAGCCATTGGGCGCCGAATAGTCGGTGCACTCATCTCACGGAAGGATCGACATGAAACTCGTGACGCGTTCTCTCGTGCTGGCCGCGGCAACTCTGCTGGCCGCACAGACCTCGCTCTTCGCGCAGGCAGCCGCTCCGGCTCCGGCGCAGCCCCCCGCCACGACGGCCCCTGCCAAGCATGCCCACAAGGCGGCCAAGGCGGCGGCTGCCGACATGGTAGACCTCAACACCGCGACCAAGGAGCAGCTCGTGGCGCTCCCCGGCGTGGGTGATGCGTACGCGCAGAAGATCATCGACGGCCGGCCGTACAAGGCGAAGAACGAGCTGGTGTCGAAGAAGATCGTCCCCGAGTCCGTGTACTCGAAGATCAAGACGCTGGTCGTGGCGCACCAGGCCGCGCCTGCCAAGTAACACTGCAGGACTGGGAGCCGCGGCGAGACCGCAGCTCCCAGCTCTTTCACATCGCACCTTCCGCCCGCACCTTCCCCCCGCACATCCCGGCCGCACCCTGTGGCCGCACCTTCTGACCGCACCCTGTGACCGCACCTCGAGTCCGCACCCTCCGTCCGCGCGTTCTGACCGCACCCTCCGGCCGCACCCCAATGAATTTCCGCACTTCGTAAGTAGTTACCCGACCTGAAATCACCTCGACCGCCCCACCGAGCGGACAGCGTGCCGTTTCAGGCGGGAATCCTTCAGATTCTTGCGGTTACGCGGATATCTCACGTTGGCGTGATGTTCGCAACCGCGCCCGGAGCGATTGGTGCGCTCTGCCACGACGGCAGGGCGGCGCGTTGCTCCGGAGTCTCTCGATGACGTTCACTCCCCTGTTGCTTGCCGCCTGGATGACTGCCGCCGGAACGTCCGTGTCGGTTGCGCCACTGTCGGCGCCTGTCTGCGCCGTGGGGTCCGACACCGCCACGCATGACGTGTTGCCGTCGCGTGCGAGCCGGGTGTGGCAGGTCTCGTTCTCAGACACGGCTGCGGCATCGATCAGCGACAGCGCGAGCGCGATTGCCGTAGAGTCCGCGGTCGAAGACGGGGCGCAGACCCCGCGTCCGCGCGCCAAGGCGTTCGAGTACAGCGACGCGTATCACACGAGGTTGAAGATTCACAAAACGGCGAGTCTGGCCACTATTCCTCTGTTCGTCACGCAGATCATCCTCGGACAGAAGCTGTACAACTTCAACGGCAGCGACGGCGTGCGCACGGCGCACCAGATCGTGGCCGGCACGCTTGCGGGTCTCTTCGCGCTCAATTCCGTGACCGGCGTGATGAACCTGTGGGAGGGTCGGAAGGATCCGAATCGAAAGAAGAAGGTGCTCGTGCACGGGATCATGATGCTCGGTGCGGATGCCGGGTTCACGGTCGCGGGCATCATGGCACCCAGCCGCAACGACCTCGACAACTATCAGGATCGATTCGCGCCCCATCGCGCGATCGCCATCACGTCGATGGCCGTTGCGACAACGGCGTACCTGATCATGATCTTCGGCAAGTGAGCATGCTGCCGCCCCTGACGGATCCCGGCGCGCTCCTGAAGTGGTGGTCGAGCCTCTATTCGGACCACGCCAACCTCTCGAACGGGATCACGTTCCTGCATCTCGCCGGCCTCATCGTCGGCGGCGGCGCAGCCGTTACGACGGATCGTCAGATTCTCAAGGCCTGGCGCGCGGGGGGAGACCGGCGGCGCGCCGTGCTCGATGACGTCTCGGCAGTGCACGTCTTCGTGGTCGGCGGACTGGTTCTGACGATCGTCACCGGTGCGCTGATGATGCTTGCCGACTGGGACACGTTCAGCAGGTCGAAGTTGTTCTGGATCAAGATGGCGGGCGTCGGCGTGCTGATCGTCAATGGCGCGGTGCTCGGGTGGGCCGAGCGTCTCGCACGGCAGACATCCGGCAGTCGCGGATGGCCCGTACTGGCCACGGTCTCGACGATCAGTCTCTTCTTCTGGTTGACGGTGCTCGGACTCGGAACGTGGCTCAAGTCGGTCGCATAGATACACCAGAAGGTTCAAAGGTTCAAAGGTTCAAGGGTTCAGAGGTTCGCGGTTCCGTCGTCTTCGGGGTGCAGGGTCCAGGGTCGCACATGTCCAAGCGTCTTCATGTTGAGTCCGGCGACTGCGGCGGGTGCACATCACGCCGTGGTTTTCTCGAGTCCACACTGACCGGCGTCGTCGTGGCGGGTGTCGCTGTGCTGGTGGGCGACGATCGCCTGCCGATCGGCACGGTGCGTGCCTTCGCCGCGCAGGCCGACGAACGGAAATATCCGGTGCCGCAAGCCGATGGCGTCACCATCGACCGCGAGAATGAAGTCATCCTCGTCCGCTTCCAGGGTGCCGTCTACGCGTTCAATCTCGCGTGCCCGCACGAGCACACGGCGCTCCGCTGGCGCGAAGCCGACGGACGGTTCCAGTGTCCGCGCCACGAATCGAAGTACAAGCCGGACGGCACCTACATTTCAGGGCGAGCGACGCGAAGCATGGACCGCTTTGCCGTGCGGCAGGAAGCAGGCGCGATCGTGGTGGACCTGTCGCGTCTGTTCGAGTCAGACAAGCAGGCGGCAGAGTGGGCAGCCGCGACGGTCAAGCTCTGACCAAGTTCGAGACCTGAATCCGCACCTCAATTGGAGAGTGCGATCGTCGCGCCGATTTCGTGCGACTCACCTGGTGCCAGCGTCAGCGCTGAAGCACCAACCGCCGCCGTTTCCACGCAGACCATGCCGCGCCAGACGTCCGGGCCCATGTCGCTCATGGTCCGGCTGCGCTGGTCCCACGGATTCCAGACGACGGTGGCCGCAGACCCGCGCTTCGCAATGACCGTCCGGCGGTTCCAGCCAGGGTCCGCGATCGAGCACGTCGCGACCGTGTCGAGATACACGCGATCGGTCTCCTGTGTGAACCGGATCGGCCCGCGGCCCTCGCGCTTTCGGACGAAGCCTTCCACCTTGTCGAGGTACTCCGTCTCCTCGAGGCCCCACACCGCGACGCGTTCGATGTCGCTGACGGCGAAGTAGGTGTGCAATGCCGCCTCGATCCGCGTCTCCGCCGTCCCCGTGTTTCGAATCGTGAGACTCAGATCCAGTTCGCGCCCTGCCGCCACCACGAAACGCGCGTCGAATCCGGCAGGCCACGCCGGCAGCGACTGAGCGGCATGGTGAAAGCTGAATGCCGCAATCGTTCCGCCGTCCGCCTCGTCTCGAGCCTCGTCCAGCGCCCAGTCGAGTGTTCGTACGAAGCCATGACTCGGCGCCGACGGATTGTCTGGATGGGCACCGAACCAAGGCAAACAAATCGGCACCCCGCCGCGGATCGCTTTTCCAGGCGCAAATGCACTCGCTGGACTGAGCCACAACACGGGCCGTGCGCCGGCAGGCTGCCAGGACGTTACGTGCGCGCCCTGCAGATAGGCTTCGGCGTGGCAGAGGGCGTTGTCGATAGCGATGGAGTCCAGGCCGCCGGACCCCGCCGGCCGTCGCACGGTCGATGCGGTCATTTGAGAGAATCTCCGATCGCGATCAGTGTCGCTCCGCGTGTGGAAACGCGTTCTTGTGAACCGGCTCGCCCGACTCGTCGCCAGGGGCGAGCGGCAGCCGCACGGTGAACGTGCTCCCGAGGCCTGGTCCGGCGCTCTCGACAGTCAACCGTCCACCATGCGCTTCGACGATCCCCGACGCGATGGCGAGGCCGAGACCAAGCCCCCCGTGCTCGCGCGTCGTGCTGCTGTCGGCCTGTCTGAACTGGTCGAACACGAAAGGCAGAAAATCCGGCGCGATGCCGATTCCACTGTCGCGGACCTCGAGCACGACGTCGCCGTCCTCGCGCCGGGTGGTGATGGAGACATGCCCGTTCCGGCCCGTGAACTTGACCGCATTGTGCACGAGGTTCGCGAGAAGCTGACGCAGACGCGCCGGATCGCCGAGCACGGCGAGCGCGTGATCCTCGATGCCGACTTCGACGCGGATGGCCTTGGCCGTCGCACTCGGACGCAGCATGGCGACCGCATCAGCCACGACAGGCGCAATCGGCACGCGGTCGGTCGCAAACTGGAACTTGCCACTCGCGATTCGCGAGACGTCGAGCAGGTCTTCGACGAGCCGCGCCTGCAGCTGCGCATTGCGTTCGATGACTTCGATGGCATGGTGGGGCGCCACAGCTCCCGTCTGTGACATCTGCGCGTACCCGAGGATCACGTTCAACGGCGTTCGCAGCTCGTGCGAGAGCGTCGCGAGAAACTGATCTTTCAGCTCGTTGGCGGCCCGTGCCGCGTGTTCGGCGTCGCGGAGCGCCTGTTCGCGGTGACGATCGCTCGTGACGTCGAGGACGAGCGCAAACAATCCTTTGTGCGCTTGGTCGGGCACGAACGTCGCCTGGACGAGGCGGGGACCGCCGTCCCGATGCATGACCAGACTCTCGAAGCGCACGCGCTCGCCGCGCTCGACCTCGGCCAGATGAGCTCGCGCATTCTCGTACGCCTGCTCGCCAAGTACGGTGGACATGTGCTGTCCCACCAGCTGGTCGCGGCTGCAGCCGAACCATTCCTCGTAGCTGTGATTCACGAAGCGATAGCGGCGCTCGGCGTCCACATATGAGATGAGCGCTGGGACGGCATCGATGAGGATCTGCAGCTGCGCTTCGCGCGCCCGCAGGCCCGCTTCGAGCTCGTGCTGCGAGCTCACGTCGACGTCCACACCCGTGAAGCCGATGATCTTGCCTTCGGCATCGCGCAGCGGCGTGGCGTGCTGTCGAATCCACATCTCGGTCTCGCCCGCCGGGCGTTTGACGCGGAACGACGATTGATAATCGGTGCCGGCGGCGATCGCCGCGCGGACGACCGCTTCGTGTCCTGCGCGATCGTGGTCGTGAATCCCCGCGGCATCTCCCGGTGTGGGACTCGGCCCGGGCGCACGCATGGCATCGGAGGCTGGCGTATACCGCATCAGGCCGCTTCGGCGATCCCAGGTC
>JBKPMA010000440.1:0-2928 GCA_046731935.1 Acidobacteriota bacterium | reverse complement strand
GTGTTCGGTGGCGCTGAACATGCCGTTCGGCAGTGCATGGTAGCGATCGAGGACCTCGAGCGCGGTGTCGACGGCTTTTCGATCGCCTTCGTCGTGTGAAACGAGCGACCACACGGCGGACGTCTTGAGCGCCATGCCGTTGTTGACCCCGTGCGCGCGCATCGCGCGGTCTGGCAGCGACCCGCCTGAGAAGCCCTTCAGTCCGAGCTGCTCCTCGCTCGTCTTGCTCGTGAACTCGAAGTTCGCGAAGTGCTTCTTCCAGTCTTCGCCCTGATCATGGAGCAGCGTCGCGAGCTCGAGCAGCGCTGGATCGCCTGTCCGGTTGTAGAGCCACAGCACGGAGACGAGCTCGTCGGCCCACCGATAGACCGCCCATTCTTTAAGCGGCTTCGCGCGGCCTGTGGCCAGGTGCAGCGCGAAGTATTTCTTGAGAGCGGGCAGCACGCGCGGATCGCCGGTGACCTCGTAGTACTGCGTCAGCACCTTGAGCATCACCATGTTCGGCCACCAGTCGGTGTTCTTGCGGGGACCGATCCAGCCGTCCTCCGCCTGGTGATCCAGCGTCCAATCGACGAACGTTTTCGCAGTGGCTTTCAACCGCTCGTCGTCGAGCAGCCACGCGAGCGGGACGAGTCCGTCGAGAAAGTACGGTCCGCGCTCCCAGCTCTCGCCCGTGCCGCCGAGCCAGCCGCTGTTGGGTCCGACGTCGGGCCAGATCTCGTGCAGATGGCCGGTGAGTCCGGTCGCCTGGATCTCGAGCTGCCGTTTGAGCCATCCGCGCGGTTTGATCGATCCGAGCGGCAGCAGGGCCAGAGGACTCGCGGCGAGCGGCGGCCGATTCCAGACCGCGGTTGGTGGAGGCACGCCAGGGGCTTCGGCGTGCGGCGCGGCCAGCCAGCCAAGGGCCAACACCGCACCAACGACCCTGCAATGACGACTGACGATTGATGAATGACGAATAGCCTTCATGTGCTCCCGCTCGAGTCCCGTCATCGCGTACGGAGCGCGGCGGTGCCGGCAAACACCACCGCAGGAGGGCCGGACACGCCAGGCTTGCAGACGAACACACCGCCCGCGTGAGGCTCCTTCGCCAGTTGCGCGTCGGTGAGGTGGATGCGCGCGCTGGTGATGAACAGCGTGTCGTATCCCTCGCCGCCGAAGGTACAGGATGTCGGCCTGGACGCCGGCACATCGATGTGACCGACGACACGCCCTGCAGACGGATCGACGCGAATGACCTTGTGGCCGTCCCACAACGCCACCCACAGCATGCCCTCGTCGTCGATCGTCATGCCGTCCGGGAATCCCTCGCCTGTCGGCACTTCATAGACAACGCGCGAATGCGCGATGGCGCCGCTGGACCGATCGTAGTCGTACGCCACGACGCGCCGCGTCGGACTATCCACGTAGTACATCGTCCGCTCATCCGCGGACCAGGCCAGTCCGTTCGAGATGCTGACGCCGGGGATCTTGCAGGACACGCGCAGATCGGCGTCCAGGCAGTACAGAGCTCCGCAGTTAGGATCTTCGCGCGTGTGCATCGTGCCGGCCCAGAACCGTCCGGCGGGATCGCACTTGCCGTCGTTGAAGCGGTTGTCTGGCAGGTGACGCTCCGGATCCTCGATGGGCGTCCGTCGTCCGGTCTCGAAATCGATCGCTGAAAATCCGCTTCGCAGACCGGCCACGACAAGAGTGCCGCCTGCCGGCGCGAGGCAGCCAATCTGCTCGCCAATCAGAATGACGCGGTCGCTCGAGGCGTCGGCAGCCGTCTCGTGCAGCTGATGGCCCTCGATGTCGATCCAGAGCAGCGTCTTCCGCTCGTGATGCCACACCGGGCCTTCTCCGAGTGTCGCGGCGGCGTCCAACAGGAGGTCGGCGTTCATAGATAGGGGCTTCAGGCTTTGGGCTTCAGGCTCTTGGCGTTGGCACTACTTCTTCAGCATCCAGTTTCTGGTGATCCCTTTGCCCTCGACGATCTCGTATCCGCGGCCGGCATTCAGATGCTCCAGCGACGTCTTTGCTCCGCTGGGCCACTCGATGTCGACCTTGTCCACCAACGTCCGCTGACCGAGACCGAACGTGAGCGGCAGCTCGGATTGCGACAGGTAGCTCGAGCCGGTCTTCACCATCTTCCAGTACGTGTCCGCGCCGGCGGTGACACGCACCTTCGTGCCGATGGCATCGCGGTTCGACTTCCATCCGTGCAGGACGAAGCGGATCACCTGGTTCTGGTTTCCGACATCGTTCCGATACAGGAACGCCGGCCCCGCGTTCGTGGTGATGACCACGTCGGGACGACCGTCGCCGTCGAAGTCGCCGAACGCGGCTCCACGTCCCACCTTGGGCTGGCCGAACCCGCCAGGCATCAGTGCCGCCACGTCACGGAAGCGTCCGCCGCCTTGATTCTGGAACAGATGCGGCGACTCGGCGTACGAGATACGCGCCTGGACCTTGCTGATCGTGTCGTCGATGTGGCCGTTGACGACGAGAAGGTCCTGCAAGCCATCGAGATCCGCGTCGAAGAAGAAGCACCCGAAGCCAAGCGTATGCCTCGTGGCGCGGCCGATTTCATTCCGCGGCGACACGTCGGCATATTGTCCGCCTCCGACAGGCTTGTACAAACCCAGCATCTCGCCGCTGAAGTTCGTCACGACGACCGACGGCTTGCCGCTGTTGTCCACGTCGGCGGCATCGACACCCATGCCGGCTCTCGCACGCCCTTCTTCACTCAGCGCAAGGCCCGCCTGCAGCCCCAGCTCGGTGAACGTGCCGTCGCCGTTGTTGCGATACAGCTTGTTCGGCTGCGTGTCATTCGCGATGAACAGATCCGGCCACACGTCGAGGTCGTAATCGAGCAGCGTCGCGCCAAGCGACTTCGACGTGGCATCGAAGAGCCGCGCCTTCGCGGTCACGTCCTCGAATGTGCCG
>JBKPMA010000439.1:0-25160 GCA_046731935.1 Acidobacteriota bacterium | reverse complement strand
GGTTTGTCCCGCTCCCCGCCGTGCTGACGGCGCTTCTCGCCCTGTTCATGCCTCAGTCACTCGACGCGCAGCCGTGCACCGTTCAACTCGCCCTCATCAACGGGCGCATCTTCACCGTGGACCGCACCCGTCCGTGGGCGGAAGCCGTTTCCATCTGCGGCGATCGCATCAGCCGTGTCGGATCCACAGCGGAGATCAAAGGCGAGATTGGAGCCGGCACGCGAGTCGTCGATCTCGCGGGCCGGCTCGTGGTTCCAGGATTCATCGACGCGCACGTGCACCTGGTGGATGGCGCCAAGACGCTGCTCGGTGTGGATCTGCGGGATGCGAAATCGCCGCAGGAGATGGCCGAGCGCCTCCGCGCGCACGCGGCCAGGATCCCGAAGGGCCGGTGGATTCTGGGCGGATACTGGGATCACGAAGCCTGGCCCGGGCACGCGCTGCCCACTCGTCAGCTGATAGACGGCGCGCTGCCCGACCATCCTGCGCTTCTCATGCGCCTCGATGGACACGTGGCCGTCGCGAATTCCCGCGCGCTGCAGCTCGCGCAGGTGACGCGATCGACCGCGGCTCCGGAAGGCGGCGCGATCGGCCATGATGCCGCGGGCGAACCCACCGGCATCCTCAAAGACAACGCCGTCGATCTCGTATCACGCGTCGTGCCGCCGCCGTCCTACGACGAGACACTCGAAGCCGTGCAAGCAGGTCTCGCGCACGCGGCGTCGGTGGGCGTGACGACAATCCATGACCTGACCGTCAGCGCCGACGAGCTCCGCGCCTTCGAAGCGCTTCGCACGGCCGGCACGCTGCCGGTGCGTATTTACTCCGTGCAGTTGCGTCCCATCGACGATCTGATCAAGGCCGGGATCCACACCGGATTCGGCGACGACTGGGTACGGATTGGCGGCGTGAAGTACTTCGCTGACGGCTCGATGGGCGCTGGCACCGCAGCCTTTTACGAACCGTACGCAGACGATCCGACAACCAAGGGTCTTCTCGTCCATTCGCCCGAGGAGCTCGAGAAGCTCGTGTTCGACGCCGATGCGGCCGGGTTTCAGCTCGAGATCCACGCCATCGGCGATCGCGCCAATACCCTCGTCCTCGATATCGCGGAAAAGCTGATCACGGTTCGCGGTCAGAAGGATCGCCGATTCCGGATCGAGCACGCACAGGTCGTGCGTGACGCCGACAAGAAGCGGTTCGCCTCGCTCGGTGTGATCGCCTCCATTCAACCGAGCCACTGTATCGACGACATGCGCTGGGCCGAGAAGCGGATCGGTCGCGCGCGGTGCGAGATCGCGTACGACTTCAAATCGTTCGTCGATGCCGGCGCTCGCATCGCCTTCGGGACCGACTGGTACGTCGAGCCGCTCAATCCAATGCTCGGTCTCTATGCCGCGGTGACGAGGCAGTTCACCGATGGCACGCCCCCGGGCGGCTGGTTTCCAGAGGAGCGCATTTCGCTCGAACAGGCGGTCTCGTTCTACACGCTGGGCTCCGCCTACGCCGAATTCGCGGAGACGCGCAAAGGGTCGATCGAAACGGGTAAACTCGCCGATCTCGTGGTGCTGTCCTCCAATATTTTCGAGACCCCTCCGCGCGAGATTCTGACCACGGTGCCTCTGCTGACCGTGGTCGGCGGCCGTGTCGTCTACGAACGTCCGTCGAAGTAATGTCCGACTGGCCCGTTATCTTTCGCACGTCGTCGGAGATCGAGGCTCGAATTGTCTCGGGCCTCCTCGAGGCCAACGGCATTCCGGTCGTGAGCCATCTCGGCGTGGCGCCGTCGGTCTTTCCTCTACGACTCGAAGGACTGAGCGACCTCCGCCTTTCGGTTCCTCCCGAATTCGCCGACGAATCGGAGCGTCTGATCGCATCGCACCGGGCGGATACGCCTGGGGCCGTCGTCGTTCCCATCAGGCAGGAATTCGAATCGCTGGAACAGCGGATCGACTACCGCTTTCGCGATCGCGGCCTTCTCGAGCACGCGCTGACCCACAAATCGCGCGCGCACGAAGATGCCAGCGGGGGAGTGTTCGACAACGAGTCGCTCGAGTTCCTGGGCGATGCCGTGCTCGGTCTGGTCGTGGCCGACATGCTGTTCCGCGAGTTTCCTCAGTTTCAGGAGGGACAGAAGTCCAAGGTGAAAGCCACCCTGGTGTCCACCGCGGCGCTCGCGCGTCTGGCGGACCGGATCGGCCTCGGCGACCACGTGCTGCTCGGTCGGGGAGAAGAGAAGACGGGAGGACGCCGCAAACAGGCGCTCCTCGCAGACACCTGCGAAGCGTTGATTGCCGCGATCTATCTCGATGGCGGGATTGAAGAAGCGACGCGATTCGTGCTGCGCGAATCAGCCAATGAGATCGCCCGCGTGCGCTCGCCCGAGTTCCTGCGCGACTTCAAGTCTGCGCTTCAGGAACTGCTCCAGGCGCAGGATCAGCCGCTGCCCGAGTATGTGCTGGCGGCGTCGACGGGGCCGGACCACGACAAGCGATTTCACGTCGAGGTGCGGCTGGGTGCGGATGTTCTGGCCGAGGGGGCTGGGCGCACGAAAAAGGACGCCGAGCAGGAAGCCGCCCGGGCGGCGCTCGATCGGTTGCGCCCCACGTCGTCGCCGAACCGCGGCGACGTCTGATTCGTGGTCAGTCGATCTCGATAATTCCCCACGACTTGCGATCGTCGCCCTCTGCCGCGATGCTGCCGGCGAGCGCGAGCGCCGGTGCCGGTTCGCCAGTGGGCAGGCGAGCAAGCGCATACTGCTGCACCGCGCTCGAGACTTCGTCGTCGTTCGGCGGAGCTGGCCGGCAGTGCACGCCGACCCAGAGGCGGACGAGCGGATCGGTGAAGCTGTAGCGCTTCTGTCTGACCGAGACGAGATCCACGTCTTCGAGCCACGATAGATAGTCTTTGGTCGAACCTGGCGTGCGCTGCAGGCGCAAGGCAATCTCGGTGAGCGTCAATGGCTCGTCGTCTGCCAGGATGCCGAGGATGCCTTTGAGCGCGCCGTATCCCCGCGCCCTGTGCAGGCGCAATTCATAAGACCATCCGATCCGTCGCGCAAAGGGAGCGTCGGGCTCGAGCAGCGTTGCAAGCGCAGCGACTGGATCCGCGCTCTCCCGTCCTTCGAGTGTCTGCCAGGCTTCGATGAGCGCACGTGCATAGCCCGCGTGGCCGTCGGTGAGCCCGTGAATCGCTCGCGCTGCGTACTCGACGTCCTCGGCAAGTCCGGGAGCGCTGGCGACCGCGTCGCGGATCTCGTCGGCATCGAGGGCCGGCATCTGCACGACCTCGAAGTGGGCATCGGCGTCGCGGAACAGGCGCAGCGCGCGTGTCGTGAACCGGGTGGTGAGCACGAAGCGATTGCGGCTCGCGGCCAGTGCGGCGAGGAGCTCGCGCATCAAGTGCCGCAATCCCGGGAAGTTCTCGAACGTGCGGAACTCGAGCACTTCGTCGAGCAGGAACGTGGCCGGCTCGCCTGCCTGGGTACGGGCCCCAGTAAAGAAGGCGAGCGTTGCGTCAAAGGCCTCGCGCGGAGACGTCGCCGTCAGCGGCACGTCGGGGGCGACGAACGGAGAATCGAGGCAGAGCGCACGATGGAAGTGCTCCGGCGTCGTCGCCGCCCGTTCGAGGTCCACGTACTGGCAGAGCTCGCGGCCCACGCGATCGCGGATGTCGTTGAGCGCGGTCGTACGGCCGCTGCCGCACGATCCCATCACGACGGGAACACGGGAGGGCGACGCCTCGATGAGTGCGATGAGCCGGCGCTCGAGTGCCGGCCGTCGGATCCGCATGGTTAGACCTCGACTCGTGCCTGCCCCATTGGCAGCTTGATGTGATGCTTCTCGGCCGTTCGGAGAGCTTCGGGATAGCCGGCGTCGGCGTGGCGTGCCACGCCAATGCCGGGATCGCATGTGAGGACACGCTCCAGTCTCACGTCAGCCTCCCGCGATCCATCGGCCACGATGACCATCCCGGCATGAAGCGAATAGCCGATGCCGACGCCGCCGCCATGGTGGACCGACACCCACGTGGCTCCGGACGAGGCATTCAGCAGTGCATTCAGAACAGGCCAGTCGGCGATGGCGTCGCTGCCATCCCGCATGCCCTCGGTTTCACGATGTGGTGATGCGACGGATCCCGTATCCAGATGGTCGCGCCCGATGACGATGGGCGCCTTGATGATGCCGCGGCGGACGAGTTCGTTCAAGCGAAGCCCGAATGCCGCGCGTTCGCCCATGCCCAGCCAGCAGATGCGCGCCGGCAGACCCTGGAACGCCACACGCTCCCGCGCGAGCGTAATCCACCGCCGCAGCGGCTCATCGTTCGGAAATAGATCGAGGACGACGTCGTCGGTGACGCGGATGTCGTCGGGATCGCCCGACAATGCGGCCCAGCGGAATGGCCCTTTGCCCTCGCAGAACAGTGGGCGGATGTATTCGGGAACGAAGCCAGGAATGTCGAACGCATCGGCGGTGCCGCCGCGGACGGCCTGGGCGCGCAGATTGTTGCCGTAGTCGAACACGACGGCGCCGTTCCGGCGCAGCGCGAGCATCGCGGCGACGTGTGCGGCCATGGCGCGATACGACGCCGACACATAACCGTCCGGATCTGTCGTGCGCAGACGTACGGCCTCGTCGAGCGAACAACCGTTCGGTACGTACCCATTCAGCGGATCGTGGGCGGACGTCTGATCCGTGACGACGTCGGGCCGGATGCCGCGCGCGACGAGCGCGGGCAGTACATCGGCGGCATTGGCACACAACGCGATCGAACGGGCGCGCTTCTCGCGAGTCCACTGCGCGGCGAGTGTCAGTGCTTCATCGAGGGATTCCGTCGCCTGGTCAACGTACCTGGTCGCCAGCCGGCGCTCGATCCGGCGGGGGTCGACCTCGACACAGAGTGCGGCGGCGCCGTTCATGGTCGCCGCGAGTGGTTGCGCTCCGCCCATGCCGCCGAGACCGGCTGTGACAAACAGACGTCCTGCGAGACTGCCGCCGAAGTGTCGCCGTGCGACGGCGGCGAGCGTTTCGTAGGTGCCCTGCAGGATGCCCTGGCTGCCGATGTAGATCCAGCTGCCGGCCGTCATCTGCCCGTACATGGTCAGACCGCGGTGCTCTAGATCCCGGAAGGTTTCCCAGGTGGCCCAGGCGGGCACCAGCAGCGCGTTGGCAATGAGCACACGCGGCGCATGCTCGTGCGTGCGAAAGATGCCGACGGGTTTGCCCGACTGCACGACCAGCGTCTCGTCTGCCTCGAGCTGCTGCAGCGACGAGACGAGGGCATCGAACGCCGGCCAGCTTCGCGCCGCGCGGCCCGAGCCGCCGTAGACGATGAGATGCGCCGGATCCTCCGCGACGTCGGGATCGAGATTGTTCATCAGCATCCGCAGGGCGGCCTCCTGAGGCCAGCCCTTGCACGACCGTGTCGTGCCTCGTGGTGCTCGAACAATACGTGCGTCGCTCTGCATGGCCGGGACGTTGCGAGGGGATGGTGCGATGCGAAGGTAAGAAAGTATGGACCGCGGGGTGCGTTGTCAAATTGAAAAAGTTCCATCAATGACTTGACAACGGACCGGGCAAGTGATCGAACGCGCCGTTGGCGATGAGCTCCTCGATCGCGGCGATGTCTGGCGCGGGCGATCGATCCTTCTCGAGCGTCGGCACGCGCGCGCGCACGATGCGACACGCTTCTGTCAGGAGCGCCGAGGTCGCGAGCGGCGCGAGCAGATCGATGGCCTGCACCGCGCAGAGGAGCTCGATGGCCGTGACCTGCCGCGCGAGACCGACCGCACGCTCGGCCTTCAGTGAGGCGGTCATGCTCATGCTGACGTGATCTTCCTTGTTGCCAGATGTCGGGATCGTGTCGACCGACGCGGGATGCGCGACGCCCTTCAGTTCAGACGTGAGCGCGGCGGCGGTGACCTGGGCCATCATCAGCCCCGATTCCAGACCACCGTGCCGCGTCAGGAACGGCGGCAGTCCGCTCAGGGCCGGATTGACGAGCCGATCGCTGCGCCGCTCACTGATCGTCGCCAGGTGCGTCACGGCGATCGCGAGCAGGTCGGCGGCCAGCGCCACGGGCGCGCCGTGGAAGTTGCCGCCCGACACGAGGTCCCCGTCGTCGGGAAACACCATCGGGTTGTCGGTGGCGGCGTTCAGTTCCACCGAGACCACGTGCCGGACGAATGCGAGGGCGTCCCGTGCCGCGCCATGGACCTGCGGGGCACACCGCATCGAGTACGCGTCCTGTACGCGCCCGCAGTCGGCGTGCGACGCGTTGATCGGACTGCCGGCCAGGAGTGCGCCAATCGTCGCCGCGGAGTCTCGCTGCCCTCGGAACGGGCGCGCCGCGTGAATCCGCGGATCGAACGGCTTGGTCGAGCCTCGAAGACCGTCGATCGAGAGCGCCGCGGCGACATCGGCGGCATGCGCGATGCGTTCGGCGTCGAGCAGGGCGAGCGCCAGGATGGCGGTCGACGGTTGTGTGCCGTTGATGAGTGCGAGGCCTTCCTTGGGCTGGAGCCGAATCGGCTCGAGGCCGTGCCGTGCGAGCGCGACGGCGCCAGGCTGCCGTCCGTCTGGCCCGGATACTTCACCTTCACCCACCAGCACCAGCGCCAGGTGAGCGAGCGGAGCCAGATCGCCGCTCGCGCCGACCGATCCCCGGCACGGCACGACGGGGTGCACGTCGGCGTTCAGCAACGCGATCAGCGCGTCGAGTGTCTCGACACGGACGCCTGACGATCCCCGTGCCAGCACGTTCGCCCGCAGCGCCATCGTCGCGCGCACCGCGGCGACCGGCAGCGGGTCTCCCACGCCGGCGGCGTGGCTCCGCAGCAAGTTGGCCTGAAGCTCGCTCAGTGCGTCGTGTGGAATGCGGACGTCGGCAAACGATCCGAACCCGGTATTGACGCCGTAGACAGCGGCATCGCCATCGGCCGCTCGATCCACCACGCGTCTGGCCGCGGCGACGCGTGCGCGCGCACTGCCGTCGAGGGCGACCTGCGTGTGCTCGCGGGCGATGGACGCGAGCTGGGCCAGCGTGAGCGTGTGGCCGTCGAGCGCAATGACCATGACGGCACACGAGTCTACTGCACCCGCGTCCGACACCGATCCGAGACGCCGACTGGTGTAGGATCACATGTTCTGGAAATGGCCGGCACCTCAGGCCGGGCGGGTAGAGGGAGCGCAGCGGGAATGAATATCGCGGTCATCGGCGCGCAGTGGGGCGACGAAGGCAAGGGCAAGATCGTGGACTTGCTCACGCCCAGGTTCTCCTTCGTTGCGCGTTATCAGGGCGGGCACAACGCCGGCCACACCGTGTTCGTGAGCGGGAACAAGTTCGTCCTGCATCTGATCCCCTCGGGCATTCTGCATCCTGGGGTGACCTGCATCATCGGGAACGGCGTCGTGGTGGACCCGCACGCGTTGTTCACGGAGGTCGATGCGCTGGCGAAGCTTGGAATCACGACGGCCGGCCGCCTGCTCGTCAGCGATCGCGCGCATCTCATCCTGCCGTATCACCGCGAGCTCGACGTGCTGTCGGAGGCCCGTCGCGGCGACCACAAGATCGGCACGACCTCTCGAGGGATTGGACCGGCCTATGAGGACAAGATCGCCCGCCGCGGCCTGCGCGTGTGCGACCTGGCGCATCCCTCCATCGTCGCCGAGCGCGTTCGCGACAACGTGACGGCGCGGAACCGTGTCATTCCAGAGCCGCACCTCGATTGGGAAGCAGTGCGCGACGAGCTGTTGGCATTCGCGGAGCGCCTCGCACCGATGGTCGCCGACACGTCCGCCATCCTCGCGCGCGCGATGGACGCCGGCCAGGCCGTGATGTTCGAAGGCGCTCAAGGCACCCACCTCGACATCGATCACGGCACGTATCCGTTCGTCACCTCGTCGAACGGTACTGCCGGCGGCGTGTGCACGGGACTCGGTGTGCCGCCCAAAGCCGTGCAAGGCGTGCTCGGCGTGGCCAAGGCGTACACGACGCGCGTAGGAGAAGGCCCGCTGCCAACCGAACTGTTCGATGAAATGGGGCAGCGGCTCCGGGACACCGGACAGGAGTACGGGGCCTCGACGGGCAGACCGCGCCGGTGCGGATGGTACGACGCGGTGGCGGTGCGGTACGCCGCGCGTACAAATGGACTCGACGCGCTGGCGCTCACCAAGCTCGACGTTCTCGACGGTTTGGAGCAGATCGAGGTGTGCACCGCCTACAAGTGCGGCGACCGGACCCTGACGGATTTGCCGGCGGATCTCCAGGTCCTCGCGGCGTGCGAGCCGGTGTACGAGACGCTCCCAGGCTGGACCTCACCGACGCGTGGCGTCCGGCGGTACGAGGACTTGCCCGACGCGGCGCGCGCATATGTGCGGCGGCTCGAAGAAGTGAGTGGCGTGCCCGCAGCCATCATCTCGACCGGATCCGACCGTGACGAGACGATCCTCAGAACCGACTCGATCTTGAGCCGCTGGTTTGGCGCGTAGCGGGCGCTACGACTGACGGCGGTGGCGGTTGGTGAAGGCCGTGACCGCGTCTGCTTCGGCGTCCAGAAACGCCAGCCCGGCCCGGTAGTGCGGTCCTGGACTGCCGGCGCGGGGCAGTTCGAACGTCGCCCAGGCGACGACGGCATTGCACCGCACCGCACCCCACTGATCCGTCAGGCTGAAGCGCAGGCGCTGATTCGGCTTGAGCACGGCAGGCGAAACGACCTGGGCACCGAACACCGAGAGATCGACGAGGCTTACCGTCGCGCCATCCACGATGGCACTCAGACCATCTTCGACGCGCACGCGCGGCACGCGTCGCGTGCCCCACTTGTCGAGGGCTGACGCGGGCGGTGCGGGTGCCGGAGTTGGCGGCGCGGCCGCGGCGACCGGGGCCGGCGCGGGCGCCGACGGTGCGGGCGGCGGTGGTGCCGGTGTCGGTGGTGGATCGTCCACGACCGTCACTGATGGTGCCTGTCGCGGCGGTGCCACTGCGGGTTCGGGCGTGAAGTCGATGGTGTCGATCTGGACCTGCGCGAGCGACGGATCGGCGCGAAGCCGATTGACCAGCGCCGCTCCCCGCGAGGTCTTCGCGAATCGGCGCTCCAGCAGCAGCTTGCCCGGCCGCCGTGTACTGATGGCCTCGAGCGCTCGAAGCACTTCAGCGTCCGCGAAGACGATCGTGTCCTTGTTCTCCATCTGATCGCGCGCGGCACCCGCAGCCGCCGCGGGTACGATCACGATCACCAACTCGCCGGCCATCGGGCTTCAGTCTATTACAGGCGCGCGTTGGGCGGAGATCCTTGTGCGACGATGCGCAGCCCTGAGCGGTGCGTGAAATGGTAGAGCGGGCAGCGCCGCGCAACGAACGCGACGGGCCAGAGTAGGATCGCGGAACCGAGCCTCATGAATCAGAGCGCGCTTGCCATCCGTTGCGCCGGTCTCGTCAAGCGCTACGGCGACGTGACGGCCGTCGATGGCCTCGACCTCGACGTACGTACGGGAGAGTGCTTCGGTCTGCTCGGTCCCAACGGAGCCGGAAAAACAACGACGATTGAGATCCTCGAGGGACTCAATCCCCACGACGCAGGCGACGTCGAAGTGCTCGGCATGCGGTGGGGCCAGGACGATCGCCGGCTACGGCAGCGCCTGGGCATCCAGCTCCAGGATACGCAACTCCACGACAAGCTCACGGTCGCGGAGACGCTCCGGCTGTTCCGCTCGTTCTACGACCGCGGACGGGCCATCGACGAGGTCATCGGAATGGTCGAGCTCGAATCCAAGCGAGACAGTCATGTCGGCAAGCTGTCTGGCGGCCAGAAACAGCGGCTGGCAGTGGCATGCGCGCTCGTCGGCGAACCAGACATCCTGTTTCTCGACGAGCCGACGACCGGTCTGGATCCGCAGTCGCGCCGCCAGTTGTGGACGCTGCTTGCGGCCTACCGGTCTGGCGGCGGGACCGTCCTCTTGACGACGCATTACATGGACGAGGCCGAGACGCTGTGCGACCGGGTTGCCGTCGTCGATCGCGGTCGCGTGATTGCGTTGGGTGCGCCGCGTGCGTTGATTGCGACGCTCGGCGCCGAGCACGTCGTGGAATTCGCGCTCGATGCCGGTCAGCAGCCGCCCGCGGATGCCGCGCTGCGAGCGCTGCCGGGCGTGATCGACGTCCGCTACGAAGGCCCCAGCGTTCTGCTCAGCGCGTCCGCGGTGCACCTTGCCATTCCTGCGCTGCTCGCAGCGCTCGACGCCAGCCGGGTACGGCTGTCACTGCTCACCACGCACAGCGCTACTCTCGAGGACGTGTTCGTCCATTTGACGGGAAGGCACCTTCGCGATGCCTGAGCACGCGCCGCGCACCCACCACGCCCTCGTCGAACTGATACGCGCCCGATTGTTCGAAATCGTGCGCGAGCCCGAGGCGCTGTTCTGGATGTTCGTCTTCCCGGTCCTGATGGCGGTCGCTTTGGGGATTGCGTTCCCCTCCCGAACCGTCGACACCGTCATTGTCGGCGTGCTCGAGAATCCCGACGCCGCTCGGACGGCCGCGGTACTGGCGGCGGTTCCTGGAGTGGAGATCAAGCGCCTGACGCCAGACGAGGCAGCACTGGCGCTTCGCCGTGCGACCGTCCAACTGGTCGTCGAACCCGGCCCGACGCCGACGTACCGGTTCGATCCCGCCAGGCCCGAGAGCCGACTGGCGAGGCGGGTGGTCGACGATGCCCTGCAGCGCGCCGCCGGGCGGACGGATCCGTTCGTGCCGCGGGAAGCCAGGTCGTCGACTGCCGGCGCGCGGTACGTGGACTGGCTGGTGCCGGGGCTGCTCGGCATCACGATCATGAGTGACAGCCTCTGGGGCATCGGCTTCTCGATTGTCAATGCGCGGCTGCGCAATCTGCTCAAGCGCTTGAGCGCGACGCCAATGCGTCGGCGCGACTACCTGTTGGGACATGCGCTGGCGCGGCTCGGATTTCTCGTGCTGGAAGCCGGTGTGCTGCTGGGCGCCGGCCGGTTCCTGTTTGGTGTGCCTCTGCACGGACCGGCGTGGCTCGTGGCGTTGGTCTGCGTGCTCGGTGCGTTGAGTTTTGCTGGATTGGGGCTGCTCGTGGCCAGCCGCGTGCGGACGATCGAGGCGCTCTCGGGCCTGATGAACCTGATCATGCTGCCGATGTGGATTGTGTCGGGCGTGTTCTTCTCGTCGGCCAATTTCCCCGACGCCCTGCAGCCCGCCATCCGTGCGTTGCCCCTGACGGCGCTCAACGATGCGCTGCGCGCCGTCCTCCTCGAGGGACAGCCGCTGCCCGCGATCGGCCCGCAGGTCACGGTGCTGACACTCTGGGGCGGCGTGTCGTTCCTGCTGGCGATGCGGGTCTTCCGCTGGCGCTAGTGATGTTCTGCGAGATGTGAGAGGATTTCGCGGGCGCTGCGGACCTTCACGGCCGCAACGGCCCACCGTTGTTCGGAGCCGATGGATACGGGTCAGCCTGCCGCACTACGATTCGACACTCTCGTCGAACAATCCCCGACCGGCGTTTACGTCGTTCAGGACGAGCGCTTCGTGTACGCGAATCCTCAGTTGGGACGCATCTTCGGCTACGAGCCCGCGGAGCTGCTCCGTCTCGCGTCGGTGTTGGACGTGGTGCACCCCATGGATCGCGATCGCGTGCGGGAGCTGCTGCGCCAGCGTACGTCGGGCGAGATCGACAACGTGCCCTACAGCTGGCGCGGCATCCGCAAGAACGGCGAAGTGCGGCAGATCGAGACACTCGGACGGCGGGCAACGTTTGCCGATCGAGCGGCGACGAGCGGCAGCCTGATCGACATCACCGAACGCCATCGTTTCGAACAGGAGCTCGCGGAGAGGGAAGCCAGACTTCGCACCCTCATCGAAACCACACCAGACGTCGTGTTCACGTGCGACCTCGCTGGCCGCATCACGTCGATGAATCCGGCTGGCGAACGGACGGCGGGGCTGCCCGGTCACTCCGCAGTCGGCCGTCATCTCGCGGAGCTGATCGATCCCGCGCACGCCGAGCACACGCGCGATCTGGTTCAGCGGACCGCTGAGGGTCAGGAAGGTACTTACGAGCTCCCGATTCGCACGGCCACCGGCAGCGTGATGCTCGAACTGCGGCTGCGTGTCGTGCATCGCGACGGACACGCCGTCGAACTGATGGGCGTCGGGCGCGACATCACGGTCCACAAACAGAAGGAAGAGGCCCTGCGGTCGTTGACGCTCGAAGACGAACTGACGGGGCTGTACAACCGGCGCGGATTTTTGACGCTCGCCGAGCGCCATCTGAAGCTCGCCGTTCGGCGGAAGATCGGTTTGCTCCTTCTGTTCTGCGACGTCGACGGCCTCAAAGTGATCAACGACACGTACGGGCACGCGGCGGGTGACCGGGCCATCGTCGCGGCGGGTGATTTGCTGCGCCGCAGCTTCCGCAGTGCCGATATCATCGCGAGGCTGGGGGGCGACGAGTTCACGGTCTTCCCGCTCGAGGCCGCCGGCAACAGCGCTCAGCTGCTGATGGAGCGTCTGGCATTCAACGTGGACGGATACAACGAAGCCAGCGGCGAGCCGTTCCGGTTGTCCCTCAGCGCCGGCGTCTCGCATTTCGATCCCGACAGCTCCTGGACGATTCAGCAGCTGCTCGACGAAGCCGATCGCCAGTTGTATGAAAGCCGGCGCAAGCGCCGGCGCTGATCGCACCGTGCGGTCCGTCAGTGGAGCGCACGCCATCCGAGACGAGGAGACATGACACGAGGATTCCTGCCCGCACTGTTGATAGCTACGACGCTAGCGCTGACGGCGAGCCGCGGTGTGCACGCCGCTCCGCCGGACACGTCCGCCGCGGGCGACGTGAAGCGCGGTGAGTACGTCGTCACGATCGGCAGCTGCAATGATTGCCACACTCCGTGGAAGATGGGCGCGAAGGGCCCCGAGCCGGACCTCACGCGGCGGTTGTCCGGTCATCCTGCGGAGATGGTGATGCCGCCGGCACCGAAGGCGACGGGACCGTGGCTGTGGGCGGGTGCCGCGACCAACACCGCGTTTGCAGGGCCGTGGGGCGTGAGCTATGCGATCAACCTCACGCCGGACGACGCCTCGGGTCTGGGCAAATGGACCGAAGCGATGTTCGTGGAGGCGATGCGGACCGGGAAACATGCAGGTGTGGGCCGCCCGATCCTGCCGCCGATGCCGTGGCCAGCGTTGGCTGCGATGAACGACGCCGACTTGAAGGCGGTCTTCGCGTACCTCCGTTCCATCAAGCCGATCAAGAACATGGCCCCGCCGGCGATCGTCGCACCGCCTCCGGCGCATTAGCCCGGGTGAGGATCGACGCGTGCCGCCGCCCGACCCTGCCGACAATCGAGAAGGCTGGACCGGCACTCGTCCACTGGTCACCGGTCTGCCGGTCGTCATCGGGGCGGTCGTCGTCGGTGCGGTGCTGATCGTGCTCGTGGCCAGCCTGGGCCGCCAGCCGGACCTCGTGGCGCGACTCTCGCAGCAATACACCGCGATGATGGCGGGGACGCTCGCGCCGGAGATCCACACCGCGGATCCCGTCAAACTGGCCGACGCGTTTCGAACGAGCGGCCTCCCGTTCACCGTCCGCGTGTCCAGCCTCGAGCCAGAATTCAGGCTGATCGGCGGCCGCGCCACAAGCGTGCACAATCGTGCGACCGCCGCCTGGATGTACCGTTCGGCGGACGCGGAGATGATGCTCGTCGAGGCCTTCTCGGCGCCGCTGGCCGAGTTGGGCGCGTCCGACGACCGCCGTGTCGATCGGCCGCCAGAGTTGTTTCTCTATCGCAAGACGACCCAGACGATCGTGTGCTGGCAGGATGGCCCGCTCGTGTACGCTCTGATATCGACGCTGCCGACCGAACAGGTCGTCCGCCTGGCGCGGCGTGCAGCCGCAGGCGTTCTACCACCAGCTTCGCACTGAGAGGACTGCCCAATGGCGAACGGGATCCGCTGGGGTCTCTTGAGCACGGCGCGTATCAACCGCGCACTGATTCCGCCCATCAAGAGTCTGCCGCGCCACAGTCTGCGCGCGGTCGCCAGCCGTGACGCAGCGAGAGCGAAGGCGTACGCGGCGGAATGGGACATCCCGGTCGCTTACGGCAGCTACGAGGCACTCCTCGCCGATCCAGAGATCGACGCGGTCTACAACCCGCTGCCGAATGGCCTGCACGCGGAGTGGACCATCCGCGCGGCGCAGGCGGGCAAGCACGTGCTCTGCGAGAAGCCGCTCGCGCTCTCGCTCGATGAAGTGGATCGCATCGCCGAATCGGCAGCCGCCAACGAGGTCGTCGTGGCCGAAGCGTTCATGTATCGTCACCACCCGCAGACGGTACTCCTCAAAGAGCTGCTGGATCGCGGCACCATCGGTGACGTCCTCGTGATCCGCGGCGCGTTCACGTTCACGCTCACGCGTCCGGGCGATGTGCGCCTCGATACGTCGATGGGCGGCGGCAGCCTCTGGGACGTCGGGTGCTACCCAGTCAGCATGGCGCGCTACCTCGCCGGCCGCGAACCTGTGCGCGTTGTCGGCTGGCAGCGTTCCGCGCCGTCGGGGATCGACGACGTGTTCGTCGGCATGCTGGATTTTGGCGGCACGCTCGCGCAGTTCGATTGCGGGTTTGCCGCGCCATTCAGGACCGACGTCGAAGTCGTCGGGACCACGGGCGCCATCGCAGTACCGGTGCCGTTCAAGCCCGGCGAGAACGAGCAACTCATCATCTCGCGTGGATCCGAACGGGAAGTGGTGCCCGTCGAAGGACAGGCGCTCTACGAAGGCGAGGTCGAAGACATGGCGAACGCGATCCTGCACGGCACGGCGCCTCGCGTCAGCCTCGCCGACTCACGCGGGAACACGGCCACGCTTCTCGCGCTGTACGAATCCGCACGCACGGGCCAGCCGGCGAGTCTGCGGTGACGGCTATTCGGGCTTCTTGGCGTGAGAGGGAAGAGCCGGCAAGACGACGTTGACGGCTTGTTCCTGCGGCGGATAGCAGACGCGGTCGGTGCACGCCTGATACTTGAGCGTGCCGACGAGCGTTGTGGACTTTGCGGCCCGCGGCACGGGGGGCGTGATCGTCTGCGTGATCACGAACGGCTTTTGATAGACGTTGACCACTTCCTTGAGCTCGCCGAAGACATAAGGCTCGGCTTCAGGAAATCCTGGAGGCGTCGATTTCCATCCAGCCGGGAGCGCCACGGCGTACGAGACGCCAATGTACCCCTGGCTGCCTGGGGCGTAGACGTGAATGCCGGGCAGCGGCGTCACGGTGGCCTGCACTCTCCAACCTGCCGGCACGGCCGTCGCCGAGGCGGAGATCGTCACGCGCGGCGGCGGACCAAAGAGCGGGTCCCCGCTCCGGCCGCCGGATGCCGGTTGCTGCACCAGAAGCGCCATAACCGCGGCGGCCATCAAAACCATCACTGGACCGGATTTTAACACCCGCAGTTACGGTATAGTCCCGCGCGGAGTCCATGACTCACTGCGGAGATCGTGCATGAAGCTCGAGCGGGCCTCGACACTCGACGCGTGGGCCGACCTGGTGACCGGCCTGCTGATTCAGCGTCTGCAGCGCACACCAACCTTGCGGATGTGCCTGCCGACCGGGCTCACGCCAGTCCCCATCTACGACAGACTGTCGGCCGCAGTGGCGCGCCGCGACGCGTCACTCGAGCACGCGACGATTTTTCTGCTCGACGAATTCGGCGGTGTAGCGCCCAGCGATCCGGGCCGCTGCGACAACATGCTCCGGCGAGGACTCCTGGATCGCCTGGCTATGCCTCCCGCCCAGTTTCATCGCTTCGATCTGACAGGCGACGTCCTGCAGGAGTGCGCCGCGTACGAAGCCGCCGTTGGCGATGGTTGCGACATCACGCTGCTCGGCATCGGAAGCAACGGTCACATCGGCATGAATGAACCCGGTTCGTCGCCGGACAGCGCCACTCGCCGCGTTTCGCTCGCCGCGGCCACGGTGACCGCCAGCGCACGGTACTTCAAGCGCGAGCACGATCTCCCGACCTGGGGCGTCACGATGGGCGTCGGCACGATTCTGCGATCGCGTGAGATTTGGCTGCTCGCGACGGGGCCGGGGAAAGCGGCGATTGTGGGGCAGACGCTCCAAGGCGCGATCACCCCGGACGTGCCGGCCAGCCTGCTGCGCTCGCACGGGAACACGATCCTGTTCACTGATGAGGCGGCCGCCGCGTTGGCGTAGAATCTAGAGAACCGGGGCAGGACCGCGATCACCATGTTCGACGATCTGCTTTCGACGACGCTGTTTCCCATCGACGCGGAAGGCCGGCTGTATATTTCGCCGGCGATCGTCGAATGGGATCCGATCTTCAATGCCGAGATCAACGTGATCATCGATCTCGAAGGCGGCATCGATCAGGGGGTCTCCACGCGTCCCGGCCATCTGCTGTACCTGTACCATCCGATCTTCGACGAGGACCTGCCGAACCTCGCGACGCTCCACGCGGTCGGCCGTCTGGCAGCGGACCTCATTCGTCAGGGCCATCGCGTGCTGGCGCACTGCGGCATGGGCTACAACCGATCCGCCCTTGTCGCGGGTGTGATCCTGACGGAACTGGGCATGCCAGGCTGCGAGGCAGTCGAGACGTTGCGGGCCCGCCGCCCCGGCGCGCTCTTCAACGAGGTCTTCGCGAACTATCTCGCGTCGCTGCCCGCGTGCACACCTGGCTCCACGCGCAAGTAGAGTCCCGCTTCGTGTCGAACCTCCGGTGCCTTCCGATTGTCTCGACCGTCGCCAGTTTCTTCTCGGCTCGCTGCTGACGGTGGCGGCATACTCGGGAAGCGGACCGCGCGTCCTCGCATCTGACCCCTCGCCGTTGTCGCCCGCCGAGGACGTTCTCCTCGAGGATCTCGAGCGTCGTGCCTGTCAGTACTTCTTGGACCACGCCGACCCCCGCACGGGCCAGGTGTTGGACCGCGCGAGAGCCGATGGGTCGGTCCATCCCCAGCAGGACATCGCGAGTATCGCCGCGACCGGCTTCGGCCTGGCGGCCCTCGCCGTGGGCGCGTCGCGCGGCTGGGTGACCGAGCAGGACGCGGTGGCGCGAGTACGGGCGACGCTGGAATTCGCAGCGGCAGACCTGCCGCATCACCACGGCTGGTTCTATCACTTCGTCAACCGGCGCAGCGGGGCGCGTGAGTGGCGGTGCGAAGTGTCGCCGATCGACACCGCTCTCTTCATGGCGGGTGCGCTGACCGCGCGTCAGGCGTTCCCGCACGACGACCGGATTGTCGGAGCCGCGCGCACGCTGTACGAACGCATCGACTTCGACTGGATGTTGAACGGCCATCCGCGTCTGCTCGCGATGGGATGGAAGGACGAGAGCGGATTTCTCGACGCGCGCTGGGACCACTATTGCGAGCTGATGGTTTTGTATCTGCTCGGCATCGGCTCGCCAACCCACCGCTTGCCCGCGGCGTCCTGGACAGCATGGTCCCGCCCCGTGATGACCTATGGGCCGTATCGCTACATCAGCCACGCCGACCCGCTGTTCGTCCATCAGTTCTCACACGCGTTCGTCGACTTCCGCGGCCTGCAGGAGCGGGAGACGGGAATTCGATGGTTCGAGAACTCCATCGCCGCGACGAAGGCGCACAAGGCGTTCTGTCTGGACCTCTCGAAAGAGTTCCCCGGCTATCGGGACGACGTGTGGGGAATCAGCGCCTCTGACAGCGAACACGGGTATGTGGCGTGGGGAGGGCCGCCGCGGCTGCCCGGCATCGATGGCTCGGTGGTGCCCTGCGCAGCGGCAGGCTCGTTGATGTTCACGCCGGAGCTCAGCCTGCCGGTCGTGCGTGCACTCCGTGAGCGCTTCGGAAACCGTGTCTACGGACGCTACGGTTTCGTCGATGCGTTCAATCCCAACTCCGCATGGACCAATCCCGACGTGCTCGGTATCAACCTGGGCATCACCCTCGTCAGCGCCGAGAACCTGCGATCGGGCCGAGTCTGGCAGTGGTTCATGGCCAATCCCGAGATCCGTCGCGCCGTGACCCTCGTGGGAATGGTCCCGGCAATCGCGCGGGGATGACGGCTGATGATTCTCCGGGAACGACTGCCGCGTTGGCTCCGGTTCCTGATCGAGAACTCGCTGCTGCTGCTGGTTGGGGCAGTGATCGCGCTGCTCTGGATCAACGTTCACGCCGTCAGCTATCACGCACTCACGCAGCCGCTTCGGTTCGTTGTCAACGATATCGGCATGGTCTTCTTCTTCGGCATCGCCGCGAAGGAGGTCTTCCTTGCGACATTGCCCGGAGGCTCGCTCTCGACGCCGCGGACGTCGGCGCTGCCGCTGCTCGCGGCCGTAGGAGGCATGGCCGGTCCCGCCGCGCTGTACATCGCATTCGCGCACTGGCACAACGCCCCTGAGCTGCTGAACGGTTGGGCGATTCCGTGTGCCACAGACATCGCGTTCAGCTATCTGGTCGCCCGCGCGGTGTACGGCGCTTCGCATCCAGCCGTGCCATTCCTCCTCATGCTTGCGATCGTGGACGACGCGCTCGGCTTGCTCATTCTGGCGGTCTTCTATCCGACCGGAACGATCCGTCCGCTGGAGGGGGCCGTGCTCGTGGGCGTCGGCATGCTGGTCGCGTGGATCCTCGGGCGTCGCGGCGTCCGCAGCTTCTGGCCCTACGTGCTCCTGGGGGGAGGCGCGTGCTGGCTGGGTCTCTTCCGGGGCGGTCTGCATCCCGCGCTCGCGCTCGTGCCCATCATCGGCTTTTTGCCGCACGCCCGTCCGAACAGTCGGCCAGAGGACGCTCCATCGGGGCACGCCAGCACTCTGATGGACTTCGAGCGTTGGTGGAAGGTACCCGTCGAGGTCGTGCTGCTGCTGTTCGGACTGGTGAACGCTGGGGTATCGATGCGAGCGATCGGGACCGGCACGTGGCTCGTCGTCAGTGCCATTCTGCTTGGCAAGCCGTTGGGAATCGCCGCGTCAGTTGCGGTGGGACGTGTGGTGTCGCTCGAGATGCCCGCCTCAGTCACGTGGCGGGACGTGATCACCGTGGGAGTGATCGCGAGTATCGGATTCACGGTCGCGCTGTTCTTCGCGACCGCGGCGTTCCCACCGGGCCCACTGCTGGACCAGACCAAGATGGGAGCGCTGCTCAGCCTCAGCGCCAGCGTCTTTGCGATTGGCCTCGCCGCCGTGTTGCGTGTCGGTCGTTACCGTCCACGCGGTGTCCAGGGCTAGGCGATCGAGCGCTGCACGCGTTCGTCGCACACGCGCGCGTTAGGGTCCACCAAGAGCCGCAGGGCATAGCCCGACGGCGTTCCGGTCGTCGGCTCGCACGGTCCGACGCGATACACGGCAGACAGGACGCGTCCTTCTCGCAACACCGGCGGCAGCTGCGCCGCATCGCGCGCTTCGCGTTCCAACTGGAGGTAAACGAGTCGATGGAGGGGAATGGCATCGCCGGCGCGGCAGTCGAGGTAAACACCTTCGTCGCTGATGTCCCGCGTCACCACGGACGCGAATCGCGTCATCCCGCGGGCGTCCTTCCACGTGAGCCGTCCCGGCACGGCCACGGCCTGACGGTCGGTCCCCCGCTTCACGGTGGGTCGGGGGCGGAGGGCGTTGACTTGGATCCGGTCAGCCACTTGGCTTCTCCTCGATGTTGGGGGTCGCTGCCAAGTGAGCTATCAACATCCGCACCCCCCTGATCACCGGGACCGGATGTTCTCTGTAAGTTGTTATATATGCAGTAATTAACTCCAAAATTGCCGGGCCGGTTGCGTGAAAAACGTGGATACGAAGTATCCAGTCAGCCCATTAACTGACTACTTTGTTTACATCGGGGCCGAGTCGAGTCCGAGACGCCTCAGCTTCAGGTAGAACCCGCGGCGTGACAGTCCCAGGCTTCGCGCAGCTTCGGACACGTTGCCCTGTGCGCGGTCCAGGCTCGAACGAATGAGATCGCGCTCCACCTGTTCGACGGCCCTCGCCAGGGTCACCCCGGCCTGGCTCCGCCGGATGGGCAACGGGGCTGATGTGGGCTCGTCGTCGGCGTGCGCGAGCTCCGGGGAGAGGTGATCGAGCGTAATCGTGCCGCCGGGAGCGCTGAGTGCGACGCCGCGTTGTACTTCATTTCGCAGTTGGCGCACGTTGCCGGGCCACAGGTATTCCGAAAACACGCTCAGCACCTGGGCGCTCAGCTCGACGTCCGGTTTCGCCAGCTGCTCGCTCGACTCGCGCAGAAAGTACATCGCGAGATGCGGAATCTCATCGCGGCGCTCCCGCAGGGGCGGAACGCGCAGACGAATGATGCTGAGGCGGTAGTACAGGTCCTCGCGGAACCGTCCGTCGCTGACACGCTGCTCGAGATCGGCGTTGGTCGCCGCGACGACGCGAACATCCACCTTCTGCGGCCGGGCCTCCCCGAGCGGAATGATCTCGCCCTGTTCCAGGAAACGCAGCAGCTTGGGCTGTACGTCGATCGGCAGGTCGCCGATCTCGTCGAGGAAGAGCGTCCCTCCAGCGGCCGATCGGATGAGACCTGGTGAATCCGCGACGGCGCCCGTGAAACTGCCGCGGCGATGGCCGAACAGTTGACTGTCCGCCAGCTCCCGCGTGGTCGTCGTGCAGTTGAAGGCCAGGAACCCCGACGTCGAACGCGCGGAGCCGGCATGAATCGCGCGCGCCACGAGCTCTTTGCCAGTACCGCTCTCGCCGGTGATGAGCACCGTGAGGCCATTGCCCTGCAGACGCTTGATCTGTTCGGCCACCCGCTGCATCACGGCACTCACGCAGAGGAAGCCAGGCAGCAGCGGTTCGAGACTGGGATCCGCCTTCGTGTCGCTCGAGGGCACTGGCCGCTCGCGCGCCTCGCACAACTCGAATCCCTGGCGCGCCACGGCCAGGAGCATCCGCTGTCGGCGTGCTGCGAGGTGGCCGGGCGGTCCCGCATGCGCAATCGCCACCCGTCGAGGACCTTCGGCATCCGCACCGAGGCCGTCCAGCGCCAGCAGGCCCGCCGGCGGCGGCTCGTGCAGGCTGCTCCGGGCAATGGCCTTGGCCTCGTCCGCATCACAGCCGGTCCACGCCGTCAGCTTGATGTCTTTTGATGGAAGCGGCACGAAGAGCACCGCGGTGTCGCTGTTGACGGTTTCAAGCAGGGCAGACAGCGTCTCGCGCGCCAGCAGCTCCGGCATGGCGGCCGCGTCCACCAGCCGCCTGACGATCGCATCGTCGGCGTCCGCTGGTGAACCGACGAACTCGCCAGTGCCGGGCGATGCCAGCAGCGCCTGCGCTTTTGACAGATCATCGAGATCGCGTGCCGCGCCAAGCGCTTCGAATGTCGCTCCGGCAGCTGCGAAGGAGCGGCGCGCGAGCGACCGCGCTCCCGCACGCGCCGCCAGCCGTCCCAGCACGAAGTGACTGCGCGCCGCCTCGTAGCGCTCGCCCAGCAGATCGAACACGTTCGTACTCTGTGCGAGCGAGTGATACGCCTCGCTCGACGCACCGCGCTCTGCGTGCCACGCGCCGCGCAGCCGCAAATACTCACCCCACACGCCAGGCATCGTGCGCGCATCCACTCGTCCAGCGACGATGTCGAGCCGCCGTTCGGCCTCGTGCGGCGAGTTCGCGTCGACCAGGGCTTCGACTGCGATGAGATGCGCCAGCAGCATGTCGGCCGGTGGTACAGAGGGAGCACTGACAATCGCCTCGGCACGTCCGACGGCGTCGGTCAGCAGACCACGCCGCGTCGAGAGTCGGGCCTCGAGGAGCCGAAGCGACCAGTCGTACCAGCGCGGCGTCTGTTCGCCGTAGTCGCCGTACGCTTCGCGAGCGTTGCGTAAATCCTCTTCGGCCTGGTCGTACGCGCCTTGAATCAGATGGATCTGCGCCAGCGAATCGAAAATCGCACCGGTCGTTTCGTGAAACAGGAAATCGCGTCGGACCTCGAGCCCTCGATGCAGCGCACGCTCGGCACGCGTCAGCTGGCCGAGGTGGATGCAGATCTGGCCGAGCGTCGCCAGTGCGACGGCGAGTCCGTGCCCAGGTGGAAACTGTTCGTGCAGCCCGACGCTGCGCTCCGCGAGTGTAAGCGCCTGTTCGTAGCGATGCCGCATCATCGCCACGTTGGCCTGGTTGCCGCAGACGATCGCCAGCACGTCTTCGGCCTGGACCGTCGTCGCGAGCCGCTCGGCCTGCCGATATGCGGTCAGGGCCTCGTCCCAGCGTCCGGTCTGGGCTAACGCGCTTCCGGACAGCGAATGCAACAGCGCGAGATTGCGGCGATCGCCGGCCGCGTGAAGGGCCGTGGCCGCCTCGCCGAAGTGCTCGCGCATCGTGGCCCAGTCGCCGAGCGTCTTGTAGCAGCGGCCCAGCTCGAAATGCGCAAGTCCGATGACACGCGCATCGTGCGCCTGCTGGGCAAGACGACGGGCGCGCTGATGCAGTGCGACTGCCCGCGACTGGTCGCCTTTGGCTTGTGCGACGCGGCCGTGCAACCGCCATAGATGAGAGAGGAGTGCCGGTGCAACGGACTCCCGGAGCGTGTCGGGCTCACGGCCGAGCGCCGCGCCCGCCTGCGTGACGTCGTCCTGCAGGAACCAGGCTTCGGCGAGCAGCACCCGGATGGACAGCTCGTCCTCGCGTGTGAGCGATGTCGAGCGGAGCGCCTGTGTGAGGAATTGCGTCGCGTCAGCGGCGTGGCCCCGTTCGAGCGCGGCCTGGGCACGCGCGACGATGGGTTGTACGGCGACACTGACCACGAGGGCAGTATACCGTCTCGGACACGCGGCTTAGGGGCTGTTGACGCGCGCCGCAATTGATGGCAGGACTGCGCAAATCGCAGCCCTGGCCGCCAGTCGCCGTGTTGAATGCCTGCCCGACTCCAGTTAGTATGTCGGCCTCGCGAGTCCGCGTCTTCGAAAAACGTGCGCTGATGCTCACCGCCTATGGCGTTACTCACCCGGGCAAGGTTCGTCCCAGCAACGAAGACTCGATGCATTGGGACCTGCAGACCGGGTTGTTTGTCGTCGCCGACGGCATGGGCGGCCACCAGGCCGGCGAAGTGGCGTCCCGGCTGGCCATCGACGCAGTCCGCGGCTTCCTCGAGAGCAGCCGCGGCGATCGCGACCTGACCTGGCCGTTCGGCTTCAATCCTTCACTGTCGTTCAACGGCAATCGCCTCGTCACGGCGGTCAAGCTGGCCAACCGTCGGGTCTTCGACGCCGGTGAAGAGCAGCCCGACTACGCCGGCATGGGCACGACGATCGTCGCCGTCCTGGTCGATCAGCAGCAGGTGTCGTTCTGCGGCGTCGGCGACAGCCGCCTGTATCTGTTTGCGAACGGTCATCTCACACAGCTGACACACGATGACTCGTGGGTCGCGATCGTGCTCGCCAACGAGCCCGGCGTCGACGAATCGACCCTCGCGCACCATCCGATGCGGCACGTGCTCACAAACGTCGTCGGCGCGCGCGATGAGACCGACGTCGAAGCGTCCGAACGGACATTGAAGGATGGCGAGCTGCTGCTGCTCTGCAGCGACGGCCTTCACGGATCCGTGGACGATGCGACGCTCGGGTCGATCCTTGCGCGTGGGGGAGCGGTCGAGAAGCTGGCGGAACAGCTCGTGGTTGCGGCGCTCGATCGCAATGCGACCGACAACGTGACCGCACTGATCGTCAGGAACGACTCGGGACCAGCGGGACCGGCCACAGGCGGGCCACCCCCGGATCCGCCCGCCGATCCGCCGACGCAGTTCCCCCGCCCCTGGTAGCGCTGTCGCGTCACCTCGTACTGCCATAATGAATGGCGGGACGTCGTGATGCCCTCATTGCTGCCGCCGCGTTGCCGCGCCGGGGCCGTATCCCGGTGGGTTGGCACCGGACTCGGCCTGCTGATCTCCGCAACTATTGCGTGTTCGAAGCCCGCGTCTGACGCCGCTCCGCCTGCGGCGCCTGCGACTGACACTGCATCCCCAGCTCCTCCAAACGAGGCGATCTCCAGTGCGCCCCGCATCGTATTTCTCGGTGACAGTCTCACGGCGGGGCTCGGAGTGGCCGCGTCTGAAGCCTACCCGGCCGTCGTAGGCGAACGCCTGAAGCAGGAGGGACGTGATTTCCAGATCGTGAACGCCGGCGTCTCCGGCGACACGTCGGCGGGTGGATTGCGCCGCCTCGACTGGTCGCTGCAGGGCAACGTCCGCGTGCTGGTGATTGCGCTTGGCGGGAACGACGGGCTGCGGGGATTGCCGGTCGAAGAGCTGCGGCGGAATCTTGCGGCGATCATCGAGCGCGCGCAACAGCGTGGCATCCACGTCGTGCTTGCGGGCATGGAAGCGCCGCCGAACTTCGGCGACATGTACACGCGACGCTTCCGCGAGGTCTATGCGGATCTGGCGCGCACCTATCGCGTCTCGTTCATTCCGTTCTTTCTGGCGGATGTCGCCGGCCGTCCGGCGCTCAATCAGGCAGACGGCATCCATCCAACCTCGGAAGGCCAGCGTCTCATCGCAGACCGCATGCTGAAGATCATTACTCCTCTCCTCGATGAGTCCGCGACCCGATGATCGAGCTCCGTCAGGTGTCGAAAACCGTGATGAGCGGCAGCACGCCGCTCACCATCCTGCACACGCTCGATCTCAGGATCGCGGCGGGTCAGTCCGTGGCCATCACCGGACCGTCGGGCAGCGGCAAGTCAACCCTGCTTGGCCTGATCGCGGGTCTGGACGCGCCATCGGAGGGCCGAATCCTGATCGATGGCACCGACATCACGGAGATTGGCGAGGATCGCCTCGCCAGGCTCCGCGGTGACAAGATCGGCTTCGTCTTCCAGTTCTTCCATCTGATCGCGTCTCTCACGGCACTCGAAAACGTACTGGTACCGATGGAGATCGCGGGGCGCGCCGATGCAGAGGCGCGCGGGCGCGCGCTGCTCGACGAAGTGGGCCTCACGGGACGGGCGCACCACTATCCGTCGCAGCTGTCCGGCGGTGAACAGCAGCGGGTCGCGATCGCGCGCGCGCTCGCCAACGATCCCCCAATCCTGCTCGCCGACGAACCGACAGGCAACCTCGACTCGCACAACGGACGCCACATCATGGATCTGCTGGTTGGCATCAATCGCACCCGGCAGACCACGCTGGTGCTCGTCAC
>JBKPMA010000438.1:0-5106 GCA_046731935.1 Acidobacteriota bacterium | reverse complement strand
CTCGTCGAGCCCCCGCATGGCCCGTCCGAACGAATGATGGCGCAGGTCGAGGCCCCTGTTCCGCACTGGCGTCCTCCGAAGAATCCGGAGAACTTATCGGCCGGTCTGCAGGATTTCGAGCACTTGCACAGAACGACAATTGACGAGCCGGTTGGCGAGTGGAAACATCAATTCCGGGGTGTGAGTGCAGATTGAAATCGATCGAGCGGCGGAGATTCTGCGCGCGGGTGGGCTGGTCGCCTTTCCAACGGAAACGGTGTACGGGCTCGGCGCAGACGCCACGAATCCGACGGGGCTGCGGCGTCTATTTGCCGTCAAGCGGCGTCCATCGTCACACCCGCTGATTGTCCATCTTGCGGATGCCTGGTGGCTCGATCGGTGGGCGCGCGAGATGCCGGATGACGCGCACCGGCTCGCGCGACAGTTCTGGCCAGGGCCGCTGACGTTGATCCTTCGTCGAGCCCCGGGTGTGCCTGACGAAGTGACCGGCGGACAAGACACCGTGGGGCTCCGCGTGCCGGCGCATCCGATTGCCCACGCACTGCTCGTCTCGCTCGGCCGTGGGATCGCCGCGCCATCCGCGAACCGTTTTGGTGCTGTCAGTCCGACACGAGCAGACCACGTGCGCGCCGATCTAGGCTCCGATGTCGATCTCGTCCTCGATGGCGGACCCAGCGAGGTCGGCATCGAATCGACGATCGTCGACGTCTCGGGGCTGCGTCCCGCATTGCTGCGACCCGGATGGATCACGGCGTCGGCCATCGAAGCCGCGCTCGGCGCTTCGCTCGATGTCGCAGGTACCGGCCGGCCGCGCGCTCCGGGGACGCTCGAGGCACACTACGCGCCAGACACTCCGGTTGAAGTGGCCGACAAACGCGATCTGCTGTCGCGTGTGCGGAGCGCTCGACACGCGGCGGTTCTGGCCTTCGATCCTCTCGACGATGCGATTGCAGTCGCTGCCTTCCGGCAGGCATCACGCGACCCAGCCGCATATGCACACGCGCTCTACGCGGATCTGCGGGAGCTCGATGGAATCGGCGCCGACGTCATCCTCGTAGAACAACCCCCGGACGGCCTCGAGTGGGCCGGCGTGCGTGACCGCTTGAAGCGGGCCTCGCACGGGACGGTACGCGGTCCGGCGCGAGGATCGGAACAGCCAGAACACGAACGCTGACCGGACGCGGCAGCGCCTACCATGTGTAGCGCAACGAAAACTGGATGGTGCGAGGACCGGCCTGGTCAACGGTCTGCGTTCCGGTGATGCGCCCGAACGAGCTCGACGTGATGTTCAGGGTGCCAGGTACCGCCAGATTTTCGATGTTGAACAGATTCGAGAATGCCATCTCGAAGCGGAGCCGCGTCGTACCGCCCGCCGCGAACGACTTGCCGAGCGTCATCGAGAACACGCTCGTCCCTGGACCTTCGAGCGTGCCGACGCCCGCATTTCCAAAGCGTCCGATGTTGTCAGCAGGCTTCACGAAGGCCGATCGATCGAAGTAGGCGTCGGGCGTCGGATTCGAGAGATTGCCGTTGGCGACCTGGTCGGGCCGCTGCGACGCGGTGAATCCCCGCACGGTCGTACCGGTCCCCGACGGATCGCCATTGCTGAAGAACGGCGTCAGGAATGGCCCCGACTGAATCAGCGTCACGCCAGTCACGTCCCACCCGCCCACGAGCAGATCCAGGCCGCGGCTCACATGACTGCCGAAGTGCCGATCGTGTCCGAACGGCAATTCGTACAGGAATGTGCTCACGAATCGATGCCGCCGTGTATACGCGACGTTTCCATAATCCGCGTCGCCTCGGAATCGATCGAGCGTGGTGGCGCCGTTCTCGGCGGCAAACGACGTCGGCACCGCGCCAGCCGCGTCAGACTTGTGATGCGCGTAGGTGTAGGACGCGTTGAGCGTCAGACCGTGCGACAGCCGCTTGTTCAGCTCGGCGCCGAGCGATTGATAGCGCGAGCGCGGATCGTTCGCGCGCGTCGTGACGACGTTCCAGTCGGGGAATGGCCTCGTATCCTTCACGGCATCGTAGCCGAGCGTGTTCGACGTCACTTGATTGAGATCCGGGCTCCAGATCAGATCCTTCGTGCGCGATCCCACATAGCTCACTCGCAGTCCTGTCTGCCATCCCAAATCGCGTTCGACGGTGAGGCTCCACTGCATGGTCTGCGGATCCCGCATGTCGATCTGATTGGCACGACGGAAATCCAGGGTTCCAGGCGGAAGTGCGCCGTCGGCGGCAGATGCCGAGGAGATGTTCGGGAAGACGAACGGATTCGTCGAGCTGTTGGAGAAGCCGAGGGCCGCCGCGGTCACGGTGGCCACCATCGAGTAGTTCACGGAGCCGTAGAGCGGCACCGTGTAGAGACCGAATCCGCCTCGAATGACGGTGCGGCCGGAGTCGGTCGTCCACGCGGCGCCGATCCGCGGGTTGAAGTTGTTCTTGTCCGTCCGCCGCAGCGTCTTCGGCAGGCCGGCGGCATCCGCCGTGACAAACGGCGTGTTCGGCACGGATGGACGGACGACATCGGGCACCATGGCGAGTCCCTTGGCATCCGAGACGATGACTCGGCCGCCAGGGTACGTCGTGTCGAAGTTTCCGAGCTGATCGGTGCGGTCGGCCATCGGAGGCCTTAGGTCGTACCGGAGGCCGACGTCGATCGTGAGTTGCCGCGTCGGATGCCAGGAATCCTGTGCAAAGAAACCGTAGTAGGTTGCGTACGGATTCACGTCAGGCGCCGGCAGGATGTAGCCGGTGAAGTGCGGCAGCCCGAGCAGAAAATCGGCAAACGCGTTGCCGGTGAATGTCCCGTCGAACGCGTAGCGGCCCAGCTCCTCTCCGTCGAAGAACGAGATCTGATCGCGGTATTCGACGTACTGAAGGTCGGCGCCGCCTTTGAGCGTGTGGCGGCCTTTCACCCACGTCACCGTGTCGCCGCCCTGGATGACACGCGACAAGATGTCGAACGGCTTGGTGCCCCCAGTCGAGATGAACGAGCCGTCGGCAAACTCAAAATGCGGAAAGCCTCCGGTGGCCGGCGCGCCGGCGAGCCCCACCAGACCAACGTTGGCGACGAGCGCCGCGCCCTGTGAGGCGTTGGTGTAACTGTCCTTCTCGACGGTGTTCGACCAGCCGCCCCGGATCTCGTTGACGAGATTGCCGTGGACCCAATTGTGCGACCCCGCGATCTGGCGAACTTCGGTGCGGCGGAAGTGATCGCCCTGGGTCGTGTTCCAATCCCCGCTCGCGGGACTGCGGTCGTCTACGTTCTTCCACGTCAGCCGCCCGAACACCTTCTGATTCGAGGTGAGCACGCCATCCGCGCGTCCGTCGAAGCCGTCCACCTGAAAATCCCCAGGCGCGTTGACGATGAAGTTGGGCGCGTTGATGGCGCTGCCGGTCTGCTGATTCTGGTGCTCGTAGAACGAGTCGAGGATCTTTGCCGACACGGGATTGACGGGGATCTGATTGCCGTTGAACGGCAGGCCCGTCACCGGATTGCGAATCGCGGCAGCAACGCTGGAGAGATCGCCCGCTCTCCAGGAATCGGGCGGGACGACCTCGTTCAGGGTGACCTCGTTCGGCCGTCGCGCCCCTTCGTACGTGCCGAAGAAGAAGGCACGGTTGCGGACGATCGGCCCGCCGCCTGACAGCCCGAAGCTGTTTGCATTGATGTCTGGCTTGATCGGATCGCCGGCCGCGTCCCGCGGGGTGAAGCGTGTGGTCGCACTGAGAGCGCTGTTCTGATTGAACCAGAACACGCTCCCATGCGCCTGGTTCGAGCCGCTGCGGTCGTCGTCGTGATGTCGGTGACCTGCATGAATTCCGCGCTGTTGTTGGCGGTTGCGACTTTGAATTCCTCGATGGATTCGACCGACGGAAACAACTCGCGGGACGGTCCGCCGGAGCGCACCCGCTGCGGGGAGATGCCGTCGACCGAAAACGACGTCATGAACGGCAGCGCGCCGGCAAGCGAGATCTGTCCCCCGCTGTCCTGCTGAACGCCTTGTGCGAGCGTGGCTACGACGATTGGACTGGTATTGGCAGTCGCGCGGAAGTTCAGGGCGAGCTTGTTGATGTCGCCGCCGGAAATGGAGCGATCGATCGTCGAGCTGTCGGTCTCGATGACGGGGCGGACCGAGGTCACTTCAATGTGCTCGGTGGCGCTGGCGATCTGCAGCTCCGTGTCGGCTCTCACGATCTGGCGCGCGAGCAGCTCCACCTTGCGCGAGGCATCGGCGAAGCCCTGCAGCTTCACCGTCATGGTGTACAGCCCTGCGTCCAGATTGGGCAGCTTGAAATCACCCGACGCCTCGCTGATGACGGTGCGTTCGGTGCCCGTCGCGAGGCTCGTCAGCGTTACCGTCGCACCCGGAAGCGCGCCGCCCGACTGATCGGTGATCGCGCCGGTCAACGTCGCCAGCGTGGACTGACCGTTCGCCGGCACCGGCGAGCCAATCCATCCCGAAAGAATCAGAGCTGCCGCCAGACATCGCACCACGTGACGCGTGCTTCGAGCCATGTCGCCCCCCTCTGACGCACGACGGTAGCCCGCCGGCGTTACACGGCGATGTCGCCCGAATGTCGGTGCGGTAACGATGTCAGACCACTGGGGCCCCCATTTCACGAGCGATCATGACTTCGGTCGCCTTCACGATCGCGGCGTCATCTCCGCGCCGCAGCTTGAGTTCCTCGACGGCATCGTGCGTGATGACGGCCGTGAGGCCAATCGGCACACGGCGCATCAGCGCGAGATCGACATGGCGATACGACGGCTCACGCACCGGATTGCGCGACGCCGATCGGATAGTGAATGGCGGGGCCACCGCAAACGCCGATGTATCGAACCAGCGGCTTGCGGATCGATCGCTCGAAGGCAGAGATTCGGCGGCCAGCAGATCGACGTAAGAGCAGAAGCATTCAATCTGCTCAATACGCCTCCGCTCGGCGCGCCTGCGGCTGTACTCGGTGCAGCCAACGTCGGGACGGTCACCAGCGCGGGCGATCCAGGAGTGATTCAACTCGCGATCAAGTTCATCTTTTTGGCGCTGCTTCAGCTGCCTTTGCAGCAGAGCCGCCTACGGCCGCGGTGGCCGAGCA
>JBKPMA010000437.1:0-3996 GCA_046731935.1 Acidobacteriota bacterium | reverse complement strand
GGCTCGATCGAGTGCTTCAACTTCGCGCCGCTCCTGAAGCCCCAGATACGGTTGAAGACGGGGCCGGTCATGTTGGCCGTCAACTCGTAATAGTTGCGTGTGATGGGCTCTTCGATCTGAACCCCCTTCGCGTCGCGGCTCTCCGTCCAGAACGTGTACCGATAACCCGCCGTGCTGTTGACGGTGAACCACTGCCACTTGGTGAACGGGACGCGCACGCGGGGAAACAGGTCGAAGCGGGTCAGACTCTGATCGACCAGCGTCGTGCCGCTCTTGCGCTCGACGTCCATGTGGTTGAAGTCGCTGTTCACGGAAAAGTACACGGGCGAGCCGAAAAGCGGGCGCTCACCGCGGCTGGCGAGGATGTGCGGCGTGCCTCCTCGAAGACTCGAGCTGGTCGTCCCGTAGAAGTACTCGGTCCGATCCACCGTGCTGACGATGTTGTACTCGTTGAAGTTCGCGGTCAGCGATCCGCTGTACGAACGCTGACGCCGCGAGGCGTCGTACACGTTCATGTTGTAGGTCTGCTGGACCTCGAGGCTCGAGAAGTAGTCGACACGGCCGCGTGCGCGGAGGCCATTTGAGATCTTCTGGCTCATGTTGCCGTTGATCTGATAGCTCGTGCGCTCCGGTGTCGTCGTCTCGACGCCGTCAGTCGTATAGGTCGCTTCGTGCTCGCGCAGGTTGTAGGCGCGGATGTACCCGTCGCTCCCGGGGCCCTGGATGTAGCGATACTCGCCGCCAATGGCCTGACCGGTCTTTGAAAACCAGTCGTGCATGAACGTCGCATCCTGGCTGCGCGAGATGGCCCAGAAAAAGGCGTTGCTGAGCGTCTGCCCCTTGATCGTGGAGGCACCGTAGGTCGGAATGAGAAAGCCCGTCGCGCGGTCGTCCTTGCGCACCGGATAGTAAAAAACCGGCAGGTACAGAATCGGGATGTCCTTGACCCTCATCAACGAATTGGTCAGCAGCGCGTAGTGTTCCAGCCTCACCGTGACCGTACCGGAGGTGAGCTTCCATCGCGGGGTCGGCTGCAGGCAGGTGGTGAACCCGCCCTTTGTCACCCTGTATTTCTTCTCGCCAACCTTGTCGATCTTCTCTCCGTAGAAGTAGACGTCGGCCTCCTGGGTCCCGAACATGCTCTTTTCGGGTTTTACCGGACGTCCGGGGCGGGGAGTCGGGGGCTGGTCGTCCTGCAGGGTGGCGCTGCCGGCGGCCTGATAGAAGGTGCCCGTCTTCGTGACCGTATTGAAATCCGCACGCTCTGCGGCAATCCGGCTCGTGCCGCTCGTGAACACGACGTTACCGGTCGCGATCACCCGATTCTGATCGGTGAACATCTCGATCTCATCGGCGAAGAACGTCTCGTCGGTGCAGTTGACCTGCACCTGTCCGATCAGCTTGATGTGATCTTTGCCGAGCTGATCGATCGTCCACGACTTCTGCGTCTGACAGCCGGCAATCTGCTGTGCCTCGGCTGGACTGCCCGTGAGGACGAGCGCGATCAGGATGAGAGTTGCCGAAAACGGCAGAAGAGTGGCGACCCGGAACCGGCGTCTGGACGCGCGCATGTCTTCGAGTGATTCTGTCGGCGGCGCGCTGAATCCATGATGAACATCACGCACGCGTCGAGTGACAGAGGCTGGCTTCGGCAGGATACCACGCAGCACAGGCCCGGCCAACGCACCATCACCACGTCAGGTCGAGCTCTTTCATCACGGCACCAGCGAGATACAGCGAACCCGCAACCACGATGATCGGGCCGTGCGCCCACGCGGTTTCGATCGCACGTCGAAGCGGTCGTTCGACGATGGATGCGATCCCCGCGTCGCGTGCGATCCGATCGAGGTCGGCCGGGTCGGCGGCACGCTTGCCTGGCGCTGACGTCAGGACCAGCGGGCGCGCCAGCGGTCCGATGGCATTCAGCATGCGCGGCAGATCCTTGTCGGCCATGGCGCCGAACACGATCGGGAGACCCGGCGGCCATTCCTCCGCGATGTACCCCGACAGCGCCGCCGCGCCGGCGGGGTTGTGCGCTCCATCGATAAGCACCTGGCGTCCATCGGGAAGCGTGCGGAGATCGAGACGCGCCGGCCACCGCGCGTCGCGAAGGGCGGACTCGACCGCTCGAACACCCACGGCGGCACCAAGCGACCCGAGCGTTTCGACGAGTCGCACGGCGACGAGCGCATTGGGGATCTGATGCGCTCCTCTGAATGACATCACGAGCGGACCGTACCGGTGGATCGGCGTCGTGAGGGTCAATTCGGTCAATCCGGATCGCCGTGTCGCGGCGACCGAACTGCCGTCCGCGACGTCGATCAGGGGCGCCCCTTGCTCGAGCGCCACGCGTTCCACTTCGTGCCGCGCCTCGGCGGCCATCTGACCGACGACCGCCGGTACGCCCCGCTTCAGGATGCCCGCCTTCTCGAACGCAATCTGCCGGAGCGTCGATCCCAGATGCTGCTCGTGATCGAATTCGATTGTCGTAATCGCAGTCGCGATCGGCTGCAGGACATTGGTCGCATCGAAGCGGCCGCCGAGTCCGACCTCGATGACACCAAATTCGACGCCGGCCGTTCGGAACGCGTCAAAGGCCGCGGCGGTCGTCACCTCGAAGAATGTCGGATGCCCCTCGAGAACGCCGCGTTGTCGAAGCGTCTCCACGGCGTCTCGCACGCGCGTGAGCGATTGGTCGAGGGCCGCGCCCGTGATCGGCTGTCCGTTGATGACGATTCGTTCCTCGAGGCGTATTAGGTGAGGTGAGGTGTAGCGGCCCGTCGAGTATCCGGCTGACTGAAGCGCGTGAGCGGTCAGCGCGGCCACCGATCCCTTGCCGTTGGTGCCCGCGATGTGAACGGCCTTCCACTCGCGCTCGGGTGCCCCCAGCGCCTGCGAGATCGCGCGCATGGCGTCCAGTCCGAGCTTGATGCCGAAGAGTTCGAGAGAGGAGAGCCAGGCGCGAATGCCCGACGGCTCGGCGTCGATCACCGCGCCGTGACCGGAGCCGGCACGGCGTCGGGCTTCGCGGCGGCGACCATGAATCGGAAGGCGCGGCTGATGGTGCCCTTCAGCTCGCGTCGATCCACGACGGCGTCGATCATCCCGTGATCGAGCAGGAATTCGCTGCGCTGAAATCCCTCGGGCAGCTTCTGACGGATGGTCTGCTCGATCACGCGCGGCCCGGCAAAGCCGATCAGCGCTTTCGGCTCGGCGATGTTCAGATCGCCGAGCATGGCAAAGCTTGCCGTCACGCCGCCGGTCGTGGGATCCGTCAGTACCGAGATGTAAGGGAGGCCGGCGCGATCGAGGCGTGCGAGCGCGGCGCTGATCTTGGCCATCTGCATGAGCGACAGCGCGCCTTCCATCATGCGGGCTCCGCCCGAGCACGACACGATGATGACCGGGAGCCGCTCGGCGAGCGCACGCTCGATGCCCCTTGTGATCTTTTCACCGACGACGACGCCCATGCTGCCGCCGATGAACGAATACTCCATGGCCGCAATGACCGCGCGCTGGCCGTCGAGCCAGCCGGTCGCCACGACCACGGCATCGTGCTCACCGGTCGACGCGATCGTCGTCTTGAGACGATCCGCGTACGGCTTCGTGTCGACGAATCGCAGCGGGTCGGTCGAGACGAGATTGATGTCGTGCTCGACCCATTCCCCATCGAAGAGCGTGCGCAGCCGATCACGGGCGCCGATGCGGAAATGATGAGCGCACTTCGGGCAGACGTGCTGGTTCGCGGCGAGGTCCTTGGTAAAGAGCGCTTGCGCACAGCCCGGGCACTTGACCCAGAGGCCTTCGGGAATCTTGCTCGCTTTGCCCGGAGTGGCTTCCCTGGGTTTGCGGCTCTTCTTGAACCACACCATGAAGGGCGAGCTTAGAGCGTGGCCGCGCCCGAGGTCAAGCATGGTCTTCGCAACGACTTGAACGGCAATGGGTTATGTCTGGAGCTCCGGTCGGCTAGCGCGTGCGGGGGACGTAGTACTGCGT
>JBKPMA010000436.1:0-4636 GCA_046731935.1 Acidobacteriota bacterium | reverse complement strand
GTCCACGTTCGGCGTCGGCAGCGCGACGTCAGAGGGTGCCCACCACGTGCCGCGGGGGCTCTCGACGTTGGCCGGGTCGCGCGAGATGCGGACGAACGCCTTGGTGCTGTTGCTCACGTTCCAGTCGAACCGCATCTTCATCTCTTCGCGGTCCTGTGGTTCAAGTGAGTGATAGACGTAGTTGAAGAGGTTGTTCGGATCGTTGTAGTTCGGATCCGGATAGAGGCTGGCCAGGTACGAGCCGAGGGGCGTGGCGTAGGGCGCCATGTTGTTGTTCGGCGCCGGATTGCCCGCTCCAGGGAACCCAACCGGGATCTTCAGTTGCGGAACGCTATTCAGGTTCGAGCCGCGGTTGGCGAGCAGCTCGCTGAAGTCGCCCTGCTTCATCGCCTGGCTGTACGTGCGGGTGAAACGGCTGCCGGAGTCGACCTGCTGCCGCTGCCACTCGTACGCGAAGAAGAAGAACAGCTTGTCCTTGTTCTTCGTATAGCTGTCACCGAAGAAGATCGGGCCGCCGACGTTGAAGCCCGGGTACTTGTAGCTCGCCTTCGGCTTCGCGACACCCGCAATCGAGTTCGACCGGTCGTTCGCGGCGAACTTCGAATCGCGGATGTAGTCGTACAACTCGCCGTGGAACTTCGAGCTACCGGCCTTGGTGACGCCGCTGACGTTCATGCCGCCCGCGCCGTACTCGGCGGCGAAGTTCGAGCTCTGAACCTTCACCTCCGAGATCATGTCGTTGTTGAGCGACACCATCATGCCGCAGTTGCAGCCGATGTCGAGGAGGTTGGAGCCATCGAGCTGCGCGGTGTTGCCGGACGACCGGATGCCATTGACGGTGTAGTTCTGCACGTCCTTGGCGGCGCCCGTGTTGCTGCCGATGTCGAAGTCCGTCACGACGCCGGGCATGATGCGCAGCAGTTCGAGCGCGCTGCGGCCCATGACCGACAGGTTGTCGATCTGCTTCGTGGTCAGAACGCCTTCACGAGCACCCGTTTCGGTCTGCAGCACTTCCTGCTGCGCCGTGACCGTGATGGTCTCGGTCTGCGCGCCGACCTCGAGCTTCAGGTCGATACCGCGCGTATCGTTCGGACTGAGGCCGAGCGACTTCTGCTCGTAGGTCTTGAACCCGGAGAGTTCGACTTTGAGGTCGTACGTGCCCGGGAAGAGAGCACCGAACTGGTACTGACCGCGATCGTCGGTGACGACTGTCTGTACAGCCTTAGTGCCCGTGTTCGTGATGGTGACGGTCGCGCCAGGAAGGACGCCGCCGCTGGAGTCTTCGACGGTCCCGCGCACGGTGGCCGTCGTCGACACCTGGCCAACTGCCGTCGCTGTGGTGAGCAGCAGCATCGCGAGACAACTCGCGATGAGGCCCAGCGCAGCGCGCGGGAAACTGGTAGAGCGTGCTCGCAACATGGTTCTCCTCTGAAGGGGTACACCAACCGTGAGGTCTGACCACTCGCTTTGTGACGGAGGATTAATACATAAACATTAGTGGGCAGTCAAACAAATTTTGGGGCGGTTTGTGACCACTCCACACCGCAACCACCTTTACCACTTTACGACCAGCGGGCCGGATGGCCATCATGCGCAGACCGCATGACGTGCCTGAGCTTCGCTGGATGTAGGCCCGGATTTCTGGATCTCCGGATCGGCGCTTAACAATCCCTTAACACGTTGCAGCCGCATCAACTTGCAGCTCAGGTAGCCATCCCGGGCGCGGCGGTCCGACCAACGGGCACACCAAGAGTTTGGACAGGACGCTCGTCCCACGCCCGATTCGGGATGGCGGAATGCCGAATTGTCGTCAAGGAGGTTGAGCGGGCGGCGGAAAGCTCATCATGAGTGATCTGACCGATTCGACCCCGCGTTTCACATTCCGCAATCCGGAATCCGCAATCCGCACTCAATTCCGCATTCCAAATTTCGCAATCCGCAATCCGCAATCCGCAATTCGGTACACTTCCTCCATGCGTCGATCTTCCGTGCTCCTGATCCTCTGCGCGGCCGCCGCCATCGCGCTGTCCGCAGCGCAAGCGCCATCGCGGCCCGCGAGTTCCTCCGCGAACGCCTCAGCCATCCGCCTGAACAACCTCGGCGTCGCGACGATGAATCAACAGAAGTTCGAGCCTGCGCTCAAATACTTCGAACAGGCAGTGACCGCTGACGAGAAGCTGCTGACGGCGCGCGTCAACCAGGCGATCGCGCTCATCAACCTGCAGCGCTACGACCCCGCGAAACAACTCCTGACAGACGCGACGACGGCAGACGCGCAGAACGTGCGCGCCTGGTACAACCTCGGCCTCCTCTTGAAAAGCACGGGCGACGCGGAGCAGTCGCTCGCCGCCTTCGAAAAAGCCGCCGCGCTCAAGCCGACCGACGCGCACTCCGCGTACTTCGTCGGACTCATGGCGTCGCAGCTGCAGCAATACGATCGCGCCGTCGCGTCGTTCACGCGCGCACTCTCCATCGATCCATTTCTCGTGTCCGCAGAGTTCGGACTCGCGCGCGCGTACCAGCGCATGGGCAAGGCAGACGAGGCGCACACGCACCTCGAACGGTTCCAGCGGCTCACAACAGAGAAAGTGGCAGCGGCAATGAGCCTGTCGTACGGGGACCAGGGGCCGTTCTCGCTCGCCGAGCCGCTCATTCCAACCGGCGCGAAGACGGCGCCCGCCATCCCGGTGACGTTCGCAGTTGCGCCGAGCCCGTTCCCTCGGACCGCGACGGCTGCCGCGACTGGCGGCCTCGGCGCTGGCGGATGCTTCTTCGACGCGGACGGCGACGGGCTCATGGACTATCTCGCGCTGACGCCGCGCGCCGTGACGCCTGCCGACGCGGTGGAGCTCTTTCGCGCCGCGGGCGGCGGACGTTTCGAACGCGTGACGGCGAGCGGACTCACCGTCTCGGGCACGCCAATCGCCTGCACGGCGGCTGACTACGACAACGACGAGAAGCCCGACATCGCGATCGCCCTGACGACAGGCGTCGTGCTGTTCCACAACGAGGGCGGACACTTCAGCGACGTCACCGCCAAGAGCGGACTCGTTGCCTCCTCACCCGGCGTCGCGCTCGGTCTGAGCTTCGTGGACTTCGATCACGACGGCGATGTGGATCTGATCGTCCCACGCGCGGCCGCAGCCGATGCCGGCGGCGCCTTGACCGCATCGACCACCGACGGCCAGGGCCGGACGCTCGTGTGGCGGAACAACGGCGATGCCACGTTCACCGAAGTGTCGGCCGACCGCGGGCTGTCGCTGCCTGGCACGTCGGCGGCACTCGTCGCAACGGACTTCAACAACGATCGCGCCGTCGACCTCGCCATCACCGGTACGCCGACGGTCTCTATCTCGATCAATCCGCGTGAGGGCGCATTCACCAGAATCGCCGCGCCTCGAGCGTCCGCCTCTCCGACACTCGGGATCGTCGCCCTCGATGTGGACAAGGATGGCTGGATGGACCTCGCCGTCACACACAGCGGCCAACCCGGCGTCTCGGTCTGGCACAACGCGGCCGGCAAGGCACTCGAGCCGGTCGCACTGCCCGATCTCGGCATCACGCGCGGCTGGGGACTCGCGGCGGTGGACTACGACAACGACGGCTGGATGGATCTCGTCGCGATCGGTGATGCCGCGACAGGGTCGACGCTGGTGGTGCTCCGGAACGACAACGGACACTTCGTCGATCAATCCGCCGCGGTCGGCGCATCCAAGCTGTCACTCAAGGACGCACGAACCGTGGTCGCCGCGGATCTCGACGGCGACGGTGACACCGACCTCCTCGTCGCAGCCGCTGACGGCCAACTCACCGAGGTACGCAATGACGGCGGGAACGCCAACCACGCAGTGAGGCTGACGCTCAAAGGGCTTGCGGACAACCGGAGCGGCGTCGGCACGAAGGTGGAGGTCCAGGCGGGGACCAGCTGGCAGAAGCTCGAGACCGTTGCCGCGACGGGCCTCTTCGGCCAGAGCTCACCCGATCTCCTCGTGGGTATCGGCCCCGAACAAACCGTCGACGTCGTCCGCCTCCTCTGGCCGACCGGTGTGGTCCAGGATGAAGTGGACATCGCCGCATCGAAGCCCGCGGCAATCGAGGAAGTGGATCGGCGGGGAAGCTCGTGCCCGCTCGTGTTCACGTGGAACGGCAGCGGCTACGACTTCATCACCGACGCAGTGGGCCCGGCGGTGATCGGCCATTGGGTCGCTCCGAACGAAACCAACGTCGCGGATCCCGACGAGTACATCCGCATCGAAGGACGCCACCTGCGGCCGCAGAACGGGCGCCTCTCCGTGAAGTACATGGAGCCGATGGAGGAAGTGAACTACCTGGATCAGGTGCGGCTCATCGCCGTCGATCATCCCGCGGGGACGGAGATGTACCCGAACGAGTACTTCGCGGCGACCGCACCGCCGCCGTCGGCGACGATCTACGGCGTGCGCGGCGCGCACCTACCCGTGGGCGCCTGGGACGAAACCGGGCGCGACGTGCTGCCGGAGCTCCGGACGCGCGATCGCCGATTCGTCACTGTCGCGGACGCGCCGTTCCGCGGCTTCGCGCAGCTGCACGCACTCGAGCTCGACCTTGGTGCGCTGCCGGCGACTGGTGCCGTGCGTCTTCTCATGACGGGCTTCAC
>JBKPMA010000435.1:0-4123 GCA_046731935.1 Acidobacteriota bacterium | reverse complement strand
TTCCAGCAGCGGGTGTTCCAACAGCAGGTGCCGTGGGCTGCGCGGGTGTCGGAACAGGCGCTGGCGCCGGCGTCGGAGCTGGAGCTGGTCCAGGCAACGGCGCATCCTCATCTTCGTCGGCCGGCGGAACCGGAGGCGTGGTCGCCGACGGAGCGGCAGCCGGTGCTTGAGTGCCCGGTGCCGGAGTGCCTGGCGCGGTTTCATGCGCCCCAGCTCCAGGCGACGCGCCCGGCTTCGTCCCCGGCGCAGGGGTCGCCGACACCGGAGCAGGCGATGGATTCGCGGGACCCACCGGCTTCCGCATGCGCGACGGCGGAGTCCACGTGATGACGCTGCCTTCCTGCTTCACGGTCACGGCCGCCTCAGTCGGCGGGTCCGGGGGCGTCCAGGTCGGTACCTGCACCCGTGTCCCGGCCGTGCCCCGATCGCCGCCGCGGTTCACGCCAACGACGAGGTAGTACCGCAATCCGACGTCAGCCGGCGGCATCCTCACATCGGGCGGCGTGACGATGATTTTGTCTGGATCGAGTTTCCGCGGCTTGGGTTCCTTCGTCGCCTTGCTGGGAATGACGAGCGGTTCGAGCAGGGCTGGCGACAGCGTCTCATGCACTTCGGCGCTCGTGCCCTGATCGAGCCCGGGACCCGTCGGTACTGGCCTCGGCGGAGGCGGCTCGCCCTCCTTCGCTTCGGGAGGAGGAGGCGGAGGCCGCCGGATCTGAACACTGGCGACCAGCGTGCCGTACTTGTAGATCGCTTTTGGATCGATGGCCTGCGCGCGATCCGACGCACCGCGACCACCTGCACTGCGACCAGCGCCACGGCCGCCACCACCACCGTGCGGCCCCGCGCCGGCGCCGCTGCGCCCAGCGGCCCCCATTTCGGATTCGCCTCCGCTCTCGCTTCGCGCTCCACCGGTCCAGGCGTAGACCTCGACACTCTTCAGATCCGCGGGCTGCGCACCGGTGATGTTCGTCCGTGGCACGGTGAACCGGATGGTGACGTCGTCGCCCGATCGCGTCGCGACAATCTCGGTCGGGGGACTGGGCAGCCTCACCAGCGGAGGCAGCGGCGGCCCCTTCTTGCCGCATGCGGCCGCGAGAACGGAGGCAGTCACCAGGCAGGCCGTCGCCGCACGGCGGCGCAGATTGGTCGTGGCAGTCACACCGATCGGCACGGACGGGTCACAGAATGTATCGCGACAGGTCGTCGTTGGCGACGATGTCTTCGAGCATGCGGCGGACGTAGGCGTCGTCAATCGTAACCGATTTGTCGGTGAGGTCGGGCGCGTCGAACGAGATCTCGTCGAGCAGCCGCTCCATCACGGTGTGCAGCCGCCGCGCGCCGATGTTCTCGGTGTGCTCGTTGACGTGCGTCGCAATCTGCGCGATGTGCTGCACGGCATCGTCGGTGAACCGAATCTGCACGCCTTCCGTGTCGAGCAGCGCCGTGTACTGCTTGATGAGCGCGCTGCGCGGCTCGGTCAGGATGCGGACGAACTCGGTCGTGCCGAGCGGCTCGAGCTCGACGCGTATGGGAAAGCGCCCCTGCAGCTCCGGGATGAGGTCCGACGGCTTCGACACGTGAAAGGCGCCGGCGGCGATGAAGAGAATGTGATCCGTCTTCACCATGCCGTATTTCGTGTTGACGGTGGTGCCTTCGACGATGGGCAGGATGTCGCGCTGGACGCCTTCGCGGCTCACGTCAGGTCCGCCGTACCCGCCTTCCCGTCCGGCAACCTTGTCGATCTCGTCGATGAAGATGATGCCGCTCTGCTCGACGCGTTGAATCGCGCTGCGCGACACGCTCTCCATGTCGATCAGCTTCTGTTCTTCTTCCTGGGTGAGGACCTCGAACGCTTCGGGCACCTTGAGCTTGCGGCGGCGCGTTCGCCCCTGGAACATGCCGGGCAGCATCTCTTTCAGGTTGATGCCGACTTCCTCGACCGACGTGCCAGAGATGATCTCGAGTGACGGGAACGATTGTTCGCGGGACTCGATTTCGACCGTGCGGTGATCGAGGCGGCCTTCCCGATACTGTTCGCGGAGCCGCTCGCGCGTGGCCTGCGCGGGATCGCGAAGCCCCGCCGCTGCGGGGTCGACGACGTCTACGTGCGTGGCAGGCGGAAGGAGCAGATCGAGCAGCCGTTCTTCTGCCTGCTGCCGCGCCTTGGGACGCACGTCCGCGCGGCGCTCCTCGCGGAGCATGTCGATCGCGAGCTCGACGAGGTCCCGGACCATCGACTCGACGTCGCGGCCGACGTACCCGACCTCGGTGAACTTCGAGGCTTCGACCTTGATGAACGGCGACTGCGCGAGGCGCGCGAGGCGGCGCGCGATCTCGGTCTTGCCGACGCCGGTCGGTCCGATCATCAGAATGTTCTTCGGCGCGACTTCGTCGGCCATGTCGGGGCCGAGCTTCTGACGCCGCATGCGGTTCCGCAGCGCGATGGCGACCGCTCGCTTCGCCTTGTGCTGACCCACGACATACTTGTCGAGCTCGGCGACGATCTGCCGCGGCGTCAGTGACTCCACCGCCGATGACGACCGCTCCGGCAAGGAGATGCTCATTCCCTCAGAGCTCCTCGACGGCGATGTTGCCGTTCGTGTAGATGCAGATGGACGCAGCGATCTCCATGGCGTGTTCGGCGATGGCGCGCGGATCGAGTGGGCTGTGCGCCGCAAGGGCTTTGGCGGCAGCCACGGCGTACGGTCCGCCCGATCCGATGCCCACGATGCCATCGTCGGGCTCGATCAGGTCGCCGGTGCCGGAGAGGAGGAAGAGCTGCTGCTTATCCATCACGACCAGCATGGCTTCCAGTCTGCGCAGCGACCGATCGGTGCGCCAGTCCTTTGCCAGTTCGACGGCCGAGCGCTCCAACTGACCGCGGTACTGTTCGAGTTTGGACTCGAACCGCGAAAACAATGCAAATGAGTCGGCGGCGGATCCGGCGAACCCCGCGAGAATGCGGTCGTGGTACAGACGCCGTATCTTGCGCGCATGTTGTTTCATGACCGTGCCGCCGAAGGTGACCTGGCCGTCGCCGGCCATGACGGCCCGATCGTGCAGCCGAACGGCGAGAATCGTCGTACTGTGGAACATGGGGGCGGGCACCGAGCGCGACCCAGGACTCGAACCTGGCAGGTAAAGGGACGGCCATAACCCTTCACGCTTCGAGAGTTAGGCGCCTTGTTGCGAGTCTAGCTGCTGCCAAAAACGAGTGTCAAGGAAACCGGACGACTGCTGAGGCTTCGAAGTGACACTCCGGTGACAAGCGGTCGCGTATAGTGAGAGTTAGCGCCGTTTTCCAGAGTTGTCCGCTGGCAGACAGGTTGCTGTCTCTAGTGGCGAAGGAGCATCCCATGAAACCAGCGGTCATTGGCTCAACGATGGTGCTCACGGGAACGCTCGTGCTGACCGCGACGGCTTTTGCCAGCAATCCGCAGGCGCATGAGCGCTCGGCACCGCCCGCTTCCGCCCCCAGGGAGGCGGCCGTGCCTCGCAGCGCACCGCCGCCGCCTCCACCTCCGCCGCCTCCGGCGCCTGCACGCGTGGCGACGCCGCCGGCGCCCGCCCGAAACGACGCAGGCAGCCGACAGGGGCCGCGCACGTACTCTGCGCCACGTGAAGGCGGCGTGTACGAACGCGGTGGCGTCCGCGGGACAGACCCGTGGGGCCGCTCACCGGCAATCGTCCGCACCGAGCCCACGGCGGGATCGGGCTCGCCCGGGGTGCCGGCCGTCGGCGGAACGACGCCGGGCCGCGTGCCGGAAGCTGCTGAGACGCCTGTGTTCGCGGATCAGCGGCCACGGACGCGTTCGGCAGGGTCGGGGTCGGGACAGCCGCACACGAGCAGCGGATCTCCGGCTCACGCCACGCCCCGCTCGGGCGATCGCTCGCGCGACAACCGGAGCGCGATCGGTACGGCAGGACCGCGCACGCATCCGCCGTACGACGGCGACCACAACCACGGTCATGGCGGCGGCTATTACGGCGGCTACTACGGCCACCCCTACTACTATCCGAACTACTGGTGGGGTTATGCGGGGTTCGGTCTCGGCTACTTCTACTACGACCCGTACTGGTGGGGGTACCCGTACTACGGTCCGGCATACGGTGGCGGTGC
>JBKPMA010000434.1:0-13985 GCA_046731935.1 Acidobacteriota bacterium | reverse complement strand
ATCCAAGTGCCGGCGAAGCCTGATCCCGTTCCGTGCCGGCTGTACACGTACTTGACGGTCGTGGGCGAGCCGCTGGACGGGATGTCCGTGTAGTTGTCGGTGAGCGTTTGCCCGTCGTTCGAATGCGTCCACTCGGCGGAGAGGAGCTTGCGGCCATCCTTCTTGCGGACCACCTTCCAGGCGGTCGGGCCCTCGGAGGTGACGGCGAGGGTGGTGCCTGAATTGCCCGGCTGGTCCGTCCCGTCAATCACGATGGTCTCGCCGTTGCCATCGCCGGCAAAATCAAAGGCATACTTGTTGGTGTCGACCTGTCCGACCTTCATTTGATCGGTCAGCTTGGATTTGGACCGGCTGAGTTTCCACTCGCCGACGAACGGGTTTTCCGCGGCCCACACTGTGCCCGTCATGAGAACGGTCAACGCGATGAGCCGGGAGCAACGCCCGAACATGAGGTTTCGTATAGACATGCAGCCATCCTGAGGCTGCGGGCGACCGCCGTCCTTCGAAATGTTGTGACCCGGACAGGCATGTTGCAAACCGGCTCGGCGGTGATTGTCACGGGTGAGAGTTGAAACGGGACATGTCGCGAAACGATCGGTCGAACCGCGGGCTCTAAGATCGTGTGGAGGCTCACTTGAAAAACACCCCTCGCGCTCTCGTCGTCGCCGTCCTGATCGTGCTCGGCGCATTCGCCGTGCGGAGTCTGCCCGCGTCGGCAGACGGTGGACGGGCGCTGCCGCGGCCTGCGACCGACGTGAAGCCAGCATCGGGATCCGCAGTGGCGGTCTTTGCCGGTGGATGCTTCTGGGGCGTGCAGGGCGTGTTTCAGCACGTCAAAGGCGTCACGAAGGCCGTGTCAGGATACGCGGGCGGCGACAAGGGCTCCGCTGAGTACGAGACCGTGAGTCAGGGATCCACCGGCCATGCCGAGGCGGTGCAGGTCACCTACGATCCAAAACAGGTCACGTACGGTCAACTGCTGCAGGTCTTCTTCGCAGTCGCACACGATCCGACGGAGTTGAACCGGCAAGGTCCCGACACCGGCACGCAGTATCGATCTGCCATCTTCCCCACCGATGACGAGCAGGCGACCGTGGCGAAGGCCTACATCGCGCAACTCGATCACGCGCACGCGTTCCAGAGTCCAATCGTCACGCGCATCGAGCCGGGACGGGCCTTCTATCCCGCCGAGGACTACCATCAGGACTTCCTGACGCGCCACCCGACCTATCCCTATATCGTGATCAACGACCTTCCCAAAATCGACGATCTGAAGCGGCTGCTTCCGGACCTCTACCGTACCGATCCAGTGCTCGTCCGGGCGAACTGACGTCGCGCGCGATGTAGAAATTCCGCAGCACATGTAGGAATCGACTGCAGGGTCAACCGTCGATATCGCGCTCTGCTCGACTGGGGAGCGACTGCTGATCGCGCCGAGGGCGGGATCCGTCCTGGCATCAGCCGTGCTCTGCAGGCGATGAACCATGCATCCAGAGCTGAGCTCGCAGGTGGACAGTGTCATACGTCTGTACCTGATTCCGATGGGGTGGCGCATTGCGGGTGCGCTGGTGATCTGGCTGATCGGCAGCTGGGCCATCAAGCTGCTGCGATCCGCCTTGCGGCGCGGGATGCGAATCCGGCGGGTGGATCTGACACTCGCGACCTATCTCGATACGAGCACCGCGGTCGTCCTGCGCGTGCTGGTGCTGATTGCCGTGCTCGGCGTGCTTGGCGTCGAGACCACGTCGTTCGCGGCGCTCATGGCGGCAGTGGGCATTGCCATTGGCGCGGCATGGTCAGGCCTGCTCTCGAACTTCGCGGCGGGCTTGTTCCTGCTGACGTTCCGTCCGTTCAAGGTCGGCGACATCATTGCTGCCGCGGGGATCACCGGAACGGTTCGCGAGATTGGCTTGTTCGTGACGGCGATCGACACGGCCGACTGCGTGCGCACCTACGTCGGCAACAACCGGCTGTTCTCCGACAACGTGCAGAACTTCAGCACCAACGAGTTCCGGCGCGTCGATCTCACGGCGCAGCTGCCGTCCGGTGTGGACATCGAGGGCACCACTGGACGCGTGCGGGACGCGTTGCTGGCAATCCCGCACGTGTTACGGAATCCAATGCCGAACGTGGAGATTCTGACGTTCAGTCCTGCGGGCTCAACGCTCGCGGTGCGCCCCTTCTGCCACAACGAGCATTACTGGCAGGTGTACTTCGACGCCAACCGCGCCATCACCCGGATCCTGATGCCCGATCAGATCCGCCGCGTCTCATGATCGGCTACTGCTGACCGAGCGCGATGACCGGATCGACTTTCGACGCCCGTCTGGCGGGTCCAAGACACGCGATCAGTGAGACCAGCGCCAGGATGCCGGTGACCCCGAGCAGAACACCCGGATCGTACGCGCCGACGCCAAACAGCTGCGACGCAATCAGCGCACGCAGGAACACCGCGCCAAGCAATCCGACGCCGAGTCCGACGACCACGAGCACAGCCCCTTCCCGCATCACGAGCCCGAGGATGCGCTGGGTGTCGCTGCCGAGTGCCATGCGGATGCCGAATTCCCGCGTCCGCTGCGTCACCTGATAGGCGAGCACACCGTAGATGCCGATTCCGGCCAGCATCAGAGCGACGACGGCAAATGCGAGCGAGAGCAGCATGGGCGTGCGCCGTGGATTGAGCGACTTCTCCACGCGTTCCGGCATCGTGAAGATGTCGTACATCTGCGTTTCAGGGTCGAGTATGGCGAGCGCCTTCTGCACGGTGCCGGTGATCGCGGACGGCTCCCCGGCCGTGCGTATGGACAACGCGAAGTCATGGTTCGTGTGCTGGGCGAACGGCTGATAGTACGCGCCGGCCCGCGCGCCTTCACCTTCGATCAATCCCTGCATCTTCACGTTCGACACGACGCCGACGACCTGCATCCAGACGACCTTCGGACCAGGCTTGACGACGTCTTCCGGCGAGTCTGGCTTGTACATCCGCCGCCCGATCGGGTCGGCGTTCGGCCAGAATTTCTTCGCGAGCTGCTCGTCCACGATGGCCACCTGCGGCGCCTTCTCGTCATCGCTGTCGGTGAAGTACCGCCCGCGCTTGAGGGACACCTTCATCGCCTCCAGGTAGCCGGGCGACACGTACACCTGGTTGGGTGACACGACCGACTCGCCAGGCGCCGGCACATATCCCTCCGCCATGATCACCCCGCTGCTGCCGTCCCAGCTGAATGGCAGATACGTCGTGAGCCCTGCGGCCGTGACGCCAGGCAGCGCGCGAATCCGTTCGAGCGCGCGGCTCGAGTACGTCCGCGCCGATGCATCATCCGGATACTTCGACTCGAGCAGACCTATCCGGCCAGTCGCGACGTGCTCGGCGGTAAAGCCAGGATCCACCCGAAGCAGCAGGCGGAAGCTACTCAAGAGCAGTCCGGCGCTGACGAGCAGCACGAATGCCAGGCCCACCTGCGCGACGACGAGCCCGCGCCGTACTCTCCGAGCCCCACGTCCCGCCGTGCCGCCGCGTCCCTCGTCACGGAGCACGGCGTTCAGATTCGAACTTGCGAGCTGCGCCGCGGGCACCGCGCCGATCACGATGCCGAGCATCACCGCCAGCCCCACGACGAACAGAACGACGACGCCGTCGAGCCTGACTTCGTACGCACGCGGCACGTCCGCCATGCCGACCGCCGTCAGCCAGTCGAGACTCCACCATCCGAGCGCCAGACCGATGGCGGCGCCGATGACGGTGAGCACCAGAGCCTCAGTCACCAGCTGGCGAGCGACGCGCCGCCGCGCGGCGCCCAACGCCTGACGCGTCGCCAGCTCTTTGAGGCGCCCGCTGGCGCGCACGAGCGCGAGGTTCGTGATGTTCACCGCCGCAATCAAGAGGACGAACAACACGCCGCCCCACAGCAGATTCAGCACGGCGCGAACGTTCCGGACGATGTCTTCGCCGAGCGGTACGACCACCGTGTGGTAACCCGCATTCTGAAGCGTCGTTTTGAGCGGGCCTGCACGATCGAGCAGCTGCCTGTTCAATCCCGCAATACGGGACTGCGCCTGCGCGGCCGTCGCACCGGGCGCGAGACGTCCGATCGACTGGTGGTTCTGGCTGTAGCGTTCGTCTTCCGCGCGCTGTTTGGGTTCGAACGCGAGTGGCGCGAAGATGCGGACGTCCGGATTCAGGAACGTGAAGCTTTCGGGCAGGACGCCGACGACCGTGTACTTCTCGTCGTTCAGGCGGAGGTCCCGGCCTACCACGTGATCGATGCCGCCCTGTTGCTTCACGGCGAACGCGTGGCTGAGGACGACCACGTGGTCGTGACCAACCTGCCCGTCGTCCTCGGCGAAGAGACGGCCGCGCAGGGCCTGTGCCCTGAGGACACGGAAGAACGATGGCGTGACGGCCATCGCCGCGACGCCTTCGGCGCCTACGCCTGTTCCGACCTTGTAGCCGTTGTTCCGGTATAAGGCCTGCGATTCGAGCACGTCCGTCATCGCCAACCGGTCGAAGTAGTTGGGCACCGAGGTACCGGCCCGCTCGACACCGGCGCCCGGGAACCCGTCGTACTCGAACACGAGCCGGTCGGCTTCGGGATACGGCAAGGGTTTGAGCAGCACCGACCGGACAACCGTGAAAATCGCCGTGTTGGCGCCAATGCAGATCGCCAGCGTCAACACCGTCGTGGCCGCGAATGCGCGGTCCTTGAACAGGAGTCGGATGGCGAACTTCAGGTCCTGAAAGAGTGTGTCCACGAGTCCTCCGGACAAACCGACAGACGAGCGTCCTCGGGTAGTCCTTTTCAAATACGGCATGGGCGGGTGTGGAGTTTCGGAACCGAGTCTCCCAGCCCGCCAAACCCGTGCGAAAGCATGGACTCCGGCAGGTTCGCGGGGTATCGTTGGCGCTGCCAGCTCCATTCCAATCGGGTGAGCCATGCCGGGTGCCCTGACGGCCATTGCGAGTCGAGCCAGAGTTCCGCTGCTGGCCGGGCTGCTGCTGATCACGGTCGGCCTGGCGGCCCAGCAACAGCCTTCGCAGCAGAGTGCCACAGCGCCTCCCCGCTTCGGCGTGCGGACCGAAGCGGTGCTCGTCGACGTGTCGGTGACCGACCACCGCGGGCGCCCCATTACCGACCTCAATGAAAGCGAGTTTCAGATCTTCGAGGACGGCGTCCTCCAGAAGATGTTGACCTTCGCTCGTCACCAACCCGATCCGCGAGCCACCGCGGCCGATGCGGCACGTTCGGCAGGGCTGATGACGGGCGCCGCGATGCCGGGAGGCCAACGTGAAGCCGGGCCGACGAGCCGTGGTCCGACCGTGGTGGCGCTCGCGTTCGATCGGCTCTCGCCCGAGGGCCGCGTCCTCGCCGTCAAGGCGGCCCGCGCGTTCCTCGACGACAAACAAGCCGACGAGCTCGCAGGCGTCTTCATCGTCGATCAGGCGCTTGCGACCGTGTCGCCGTACACGACCGACGTAAGCAAGCTCACGACGGCGATCGACCGGGTCTCAACGACGGCTACGACCCAGATGGCCCGCGACCAGCGCAATCCGGTACTTGATGCCTACTACGCATCGCCAGACGTGCCATGGGTGGCGGGCGCTGAGGAGAAGGGACGAGCGGCAGGGCAAGTGCCCTGGGCAGATCCAATTGCCCAGGCAGAACAGTCCGGCGATCACGCGCAGGTGCAAATACTCCAGGCCCTGATGCGTATGGACCGTAGCTACAAGGACATGCTGTACGAGATGCAGGGCCAGGCGTCGATCAACTCGCTGCTGGCACTCGTGGATTCGCTCGGCGGCATTGAAGGCCGCAAAGCCGTGATCTATTTCTGCGAGGGACTGACGATTCCTCCGTCGGTCGAACCGAAGTATCGCGCCATCATCGACAACGCGAACCGGAACAACGTGACGGTGTACACGCTCGATGCGGCAGGACTCCGCGTTCAGAGCAAGCAGGCCGAGACGGCCATGGGTATGAACGAGCTTGGCGCGATGGGCGTCGGCGACGTCCGCCGCGGCGACAAGTACCTGGAGGGGCTTGAAGACAACGAACGGTATCTGAAGCTGGATCCCGCCGTCTCGCTCGGCATTCTCGCGTCTCAGACGGGTGGTCTCCTCATCGACAACACCAACGATCTCGCGCGGGGCATCAGGAAGATCGACGACGATCGCCGCAACTACTACCTGCTGTCGTACTCGCCGACAAATCCGTCCCAGGACGGTGCGTACCGGAAATTGACTGTGCTGGTCAATCGGCCAGACGTCGAAGTGCGCGCACGCAGCGGCTACCGCGCAACACCGAAATCCGATACGGGCCCGACGATCTCGTACGAAACCGCGGCGCTTGCCGCGCTCGCAGCCGATCCCGCGCCGGCGGACTTCCCCGTCGATATCGGCGCTTACAGCGTACCCATGCCAGGGCGGCCGGGCTTGAGCGCCGTGCTCGCCAACATCCCGGGCAGCAGCCTGTCGTTTCTCAAGAACGACGCCGGGCACGCCTTCTCAGGCGAGGTGGTGGTGTACGCGCGCCTGAGCGGCGTGACGGGCGAGCTGCCGCGAAAATTGAGTCAGCAGTACGTACTCGAGGGCGATCTCGACAAGCTCGCAGGCACACGAAGCCGGCGCATTTTGTTCTTCCGCACGGCTGATCTCTTACCTGGCGAGCACGACGTCGAAGTGGCCGTCCATGACGGCGCAGCGAAGCGCAATCAGGTATTCCGCACCTCGCTGCACATTCCCCCGCCGTCGCGACCTGTGGTGGGCGATCTGATGATCGTGGACCACGCCGAGAAGCTCGAGAACGGCGAAGCGATTGTCGGGAATCCGCTGGTCGCGAATCAGCTCGCGCTCGTGCCCACGTACCGGCCGACCCTCAGCCGTCAAGAACGTACCGAAGTGAACTTCGCTGTCTCGCTGCTCCTCGAGCCCGGCGCGCCGCTCCCGTTTGCGAAGTTGACGCTCAACGACGCCGGCGCACCACTGTCGTCGATTGCACTGCCCCTGCATCCGCCGGACCCCGACGGGCGGCTGTTGGCCGTCGGACGCATTCCGATCGCGTCCATTCCCGCGGGCCACTACGAGCTGGAGCTCACGATTGGCAGCGGGGCCTCGGCACAGACCCGCCGCGCGGAGCTGACCCTCACCGACACGTCGACCGGAGCCTCGAGGATGGATATCACGCGGTTGAAGGATTTTGGAGCCCGTTACGCGCAAGCATGGTGCAGCCACGATCCAGATCAGGTTGCCGCGTTTTTTGCGCCCGACGGATCGCTGACCATCAACGCTGGAACACCGTCGGTGGGACGCGCTGCTATCGCAGCGGCCGCGAACGCCTTCATGACGTCGTTTCCCGACATGGTCGTCACCATGAACGACGTGACGCTCGCGGGTCCGCAAGCGGTCTTCCAGTGGACGCTGAGCGGCACCAACACGGGGCCCGGCGGCACCGGCAGGACCGTTCGCATCAGCGGCTATGAGGAGTGGACGATCGGTGCGGACGGACTGATTGCGAGGTCGCTCGGCCACTTCGACGAGATCGATTACCAGCGCCAGCTCAAGTCAGGCGCCGGATCTCGGTGAGACTGCCGCCTTGGCAACCTTCGAGGTCCGGCCGACTCCTGCGCCGTGACTCTTCAACCCTTCGACTCTTGAACCCTTCGACCTTTCGACACTAGTTGACGCGCAGCGCCTCGGTCGGCGCCATGCGCATGCCGCGCCTGGCGGGCACATACGCGGCCAGTGTCGCAATCGTCAGCAGCAGGAACGCGGTGCCGCCGAAGGTCCAGGGATCGAGCGGCTCGACGTCGTACAACAGACTCTCGAGCGTCCTCGTCAGGAGTGTCGCGGCAACCAGACCAATCCCCACGCCGGCCAGCACGAGCCGAAGCGCCTGACCGACAATCAACCGCGCCACCGCTCGCTCCGTCGCACCGAGCGCCATCCGGACGCCGATCTCCTGGGTCCGTGCCCGCACCGAGTACGCCATGACGCCGTAGACGCCCACTGCGGCCAGGGCCAGTCCGGCAAGCGCAAACACGGCGAGCAGAATCGACAGCGCGCGCGGACGCGCGATCGTGTTCCCGACGATCGTGTCGAGCGTTCGAATCTCGACGGGCGCTCGCGGCTCCACGCGGCGGACCGCCTCAGTGACGCTCTTCGACAGAGCGAATGGATCCTGGGTTGTGCGCGCGAAGAGCGTGATGCCAAAGCCCGGACGCTGCGAACGCGGCACGAAGATCGTCTGCCGGACCGGTCCATCGAGCGTCGATCTGACGTTGCCAACGACGCCGACAATCGTCCACTCGACATCGTCGCGCCCGCTGACGTGATCGACGTCGACACGAAGACGATGGCCGATTGGATCCTCGCCATGGAACTGGCGCCTGGCGAGCTCCTCGCTGACGATCGCCACGGGCGGAGAGCTTGCGGTGTCGGCTTCAGAGAAGTCGCGCCCGCTCTTCTGCGGAATCCCCATCGTCTTGAAGAAATTTGGCGTTACCGGTCTCACCTGGCTGCCCGGCAGCTGCCCTTCCGGCGGTCTCACGCGATCGACACGCCAGAAGCTGGTCCCGATGCACGAATATGGCACCGGCTGACACGACGAGCCCGCCGTGCTGACCACGCCAGGAAGCGCGGCAACGCGCGCGATCACGCCATCCAGCATCTGCTCGGCGTGCGACACATCGTAGTCTGTGCTGGGGAGATCGATGGTCGCGGTCAGGACTCCGTCCGCCCGGAAGCCCGGATCGACGTTCTGCAGCTTGATGAAGCTGCGCAAAAGAAGGCCTGCGCCTGTCAGGAGCACGAGTGAGATCGCGACTTCCGCCACGACCAGCGTCCGGAGCAGCTGGTGGAGCCGGCGGCCGCCGCCGTGCCGTCCGCCGTCGCGCAGCGCCTCATTGGCGTGGCGAGTCGTCACGAACGCCGGCACGATGCCAAAGAGCAGGCCAGTCGCAAGCGCAACGATCGCCGTGAAGAGAACGACTGGGAAATCGAGCCGAAGCTGCTCGATGCGTGGGATGGGGATCCGGTCGCCCACGAGCGCCAGCAGTCCGCGATGACACAACATCGCGACGGCGATCCCACCGGCTCCGCCCAACACGGCGAGCAGCAGGCTTTCGGTCAACATCTGCCGCACGAGCCGCGCGCGTCGTGCGCCGAATGCCGTCCGCATGCCGAACTCGCGTTCACGCGCAGCGCTGCGCGCCAGCAGCAGGCTCGCGACATTGACACACGCGACGAGGAGCACCAGTGCGACCGCTCCGACGAGGGCCAGTGACGCGGGCCTGAGATCGCCGACCATCTGTTCCTGGATCGGCATCAGCAGGACGTTCCGCCGTGCATTCCGCTCGGGCGCTTCCTTTTCCAGCTGAGTGAAGATGGCCCGCATCTCCGCCACGGCCTGGTCGAATGACACTCCGTCGCGCACACGCGCGAGGCCGTATGACGACCCTCTTCCCCTGTAGGCCCTGAGCTGCTCGGGCGTCTGCGCGAACGGGATCAGGAAATCGAATTTGTCGCCCGCCACCGTGAAGCCGGGAGGCATGATGCCGATCACGATTCGGGGGCCGCCATCCGTGCTCAGCTTCATGCCCACGACGTCGCGCCGCCCGCCCAGGCGGGCCTGCCAGTATTCGTGGCTGAGGATGATCACCCCGCCCTTCCCACCGAGGTCCTCCTCGAACGTGTAGGCGCGGCCCAGCATCGGCTGAACGCCCAGGGCCGTAAACAGGTCGTACGAGAAGTCGAGCCCTCTCAGTTTGTCGGGTTCGCCGTTGACGATGGCCGTCAGGCCGTCAGGTCCGACCATCCCGTGGTGCTCGAGTGTGCGGCTGCGCTCGCGCCAGGCGACGTAATTGGCGGGAGCAATCACGTTCTGGGTCACACCATCCTGCGTGGTTTCCCAGATGCCGACGAGGCGATCCGGGTCGCGGTACGGGAGCGGCTCGAGCATCACCGTGCGCACGACGCTGAAGATGGCAGCGGTGGCACCGATGCCGATCGCGAGCGTCGCCAGCGCGGCCAGCGTGAAGCCCGGTGCGCGCCGCAGCACCCGAGTACCGAACCGGATGTCGCGGATTGAATCGTCCAGGAGCGCCGGCCGGATCTCGTCACGCGTCTCTTCGTGAACGCGCGCGACGCCGCCGAACCGCAGCATCGCTCGACGCCTCGCGTCGGTCGGGCTCATCCCGCCTCGGATGAACTTTTCGGTCTGCTGATCGATATGAAACTGCATCTCGTCGTCGAGTCCGCGCTCGAGCGCGTTGCGGCGGACGATCGATCGCAGCCACTGCCAGGCGGCGGTCAGGCGCGTCATCAGGCTTACCCCTTCAAGCTTGCTTCGAGCACCAGGTTCACGGCGCGTGACATGCGCTGCCAGTGCGCCAGCTCGTCGCCGAAGTGGCGGCGGCCCTCACGCGTCAACGTGTAGTACCGGGCGCGGCGATTGTTCTCGGTCACTTTCCACTCGGAACGGATCAATCCCTGACGTTCGAGGCGGTAGAGCGCTGGATAGAGCGTCCCCTGCCCCAGCTGCAGGACGCTCTCGGACCACTGCTCGATGCGTTCGGTGATGCCCCAGCCGTGCATCGGCTCCAGCTGCAGGGCTTTCAGCACCAGCATGTCGAGCGTGCCCTGGAGGATGTCGGCGCGTTCGGTCCCCACGCTACTCCTTTCGATAGACGAAAGAAGTCTACCCGCGGTTCCTTACGACTGTCAAAAGGAGTGTCAGACGCGCGACGGCGTTGCTGCGCTAGTCTTGTCGGAGCACGACGACGGGCTCGACGGCCGCGGCGCGACTGGCCGGAATGAGGGAAGCGCAGACACCGACGAGCGTGACCGCAACTGCAGCTCCGGTGAAGAACATCCAATCCGCGCTCGCCGATCCATAAAGGAGATGTGAGATCACGCGTGCACCCGCAATTGCCAGCACCACGCCCGCGAGCGCCCCCGCGGCGACGACCGCGACACCTTCCCACACGATCGATCCGATCACCTGCGCACGCCCCGCGCCAAGCGTGAGTCGGATGCCGATCTCCTTCGTCCGTCGCGACACCGCGAAGGCAAGTGCGCCGTAGAGCCCGACCGCCGTAAGCACCATCGCAAGCGACGCCGTGTACCCGACGAACGCCGCGGCCACGCGTACCGGACGTGTAAGGGCGGTCAGACGCTGCGGCAACGTGATCGTTTCCGCAATCGGCACATCCGGATCGACCCGATGTGCCTCGCGCGCGATTGACGGCAGGATGATCAACGGGTCGCCACTCGTGCGCACAGCAATTCTCGAGTCAATCTGCCCGGAATTCTGCCAGAAGGGCGTGAACAGCCACGGCTCGATCGCTCCGGTTCGTCCTTGGACGGATGCCTCGGCCACGACACCGACAACCTGACGCTGGACGTTGCCGACAATGATGCTCGAACCGATGACGTGGCCACCCGGCCACAATCGGTCCGCCAGGACCTTGTTCACAATGGCCACCGGCTGTACGTGCAGCCCATCGTGATCGTCGAACTCGCGTCCGGCGATGAGAGGCGTCCGCAAAGTGGCAAAGTACGCGGGGCCGACTTCGTTGTACCGCACCGTCTGGCGCTGATCCGGCGGCCATTCTGCGATCCGTACCTCCGTCGAACCGCCACTCAGAATCGTGCCCATCCCCACCATCGTGACCGATTCGACCGATGGAATGGTCCGCAGCCGATCAATCACTTCGCGCAGATAGTGTTGCGCCTGGACGGGCGTGTACTGGACGAGCCTGGGGCGCACACGGATGAGCGCCACGTGCGTCGGCTCGTAGTTGCGCCCTTGGAGCACGAGACGCGCGCTTGTCGCGAGCAACGCCGCCGTCGCCAGCATCGCCACCGTCACCGCGGCCTGCGAGGCGAGGAGCCAGCGGCCGGTCGACCAACGCGCGGTGACAGATCGCCAGGAGGTCGTGCGTGTCGTCAGACCGCCCGAACGTCGAACGGCGGCGATGGCGGGCAGAAGCCCGAACGCGAGTCCGGCAATCAGCGAGGTGACCATAATGGCGCCGGCGGTTGCCGACGATTGGCCGAAATCGTACGAGAGCGGGTGTCCCTCGTCGTCCACGGCGAAAAACAGGCGAGCGAAGGCGACCACGAGAATCCGGGACAACACGAGACCACAGACGCCTCCAGCGAACGCGAGGAGCAGCGACTCCGTGACGAGTTGACGGATGACCCTGACGGGTCCGGCGCCAAGGGCCGCGCGAATGGCAATTTCCCCCTGCCGTGCTGCGGACCGTGCAGTGAGCAGACCCGCGAGATTTGCGCAGCACACAATCAGCACGACCAGCGACGCGACCGCGAGCATCGCTACGAGGCGAGGCTCCTGATCGTCTTCGGACAGGCCACGCGGCTCGCGCACGATGACGCCTCTGTTCTCACCGATCGGCGCGTGCCTCCATGCGCCCGGCATGATCGTCGGAAGCTCGGCCACGGCGTCAGCCACTGTGCGTCCCGGCGCCAGCCTTCCGATCATCGACAGCATCGTGCACTCTGCGGCGAGCGCATCGGCGCACCAGCGATAGCCGACACGGAGCATCATCGCCGGGATATACAGCTCGGCAGGCTGTGGCGTCAGGTGCGGCGATCGGGACGGCGCGACACCGACGACCGTGAAGGGCACTCGATTGATCGTCAGCGTCGCCCCGATCGCCGAGGGCGAGGCGGCGAACCAGGCCCGCCAGAAGTCGTGTCCGATGACCACCACGCGATCACGATCGGGCACGCGATCTTCGTCGTCGTTGAAGAATCGGCCCAAGGCCGGCCGCATATCCAGGAGCGAGAAATAGTTGGCAGATACGACGGCGCCATTCACCTCGCGCGCGTTGCCACCGAGGGCGACGAAGAGCGGCGCCGTTGAGTAGTGCGCGGCGAGCGCCGTGAGCGTCGTCGTGCGATCGCGGAACGCGACGTAGTCCGGATACGAGACCGGGCCTTCGCCGGCGCGGCCTCGCGCCGCGGCGACCGAGACCAGCGTCTCTGCGTGCGGAGCTGCGGGAAGACGCCAGAGCAGCGTATCCCCGATACTTGCCACTGTTGCGAGCGACGCCGTCCCGAGCGCGAGCGTCAGGATGGCGGTGATCGAAAACAGTGTTTCCCGCCGCAGCGTCCGGAGCCCGTACCGGATGTCCTGGAGAACGGTTTCGATCAGCGCAACGCCTCGAGCGTCCCGGCACGCGTCCGCAACTCCGGCCGCGCCGCCGAACTCAAGCCGCGCACGGCGGACGGCGTCCGCGCGCGTCATGCCGGACGCGATGTGTTTGTCGATTGACTGATCGAGGTGGAACTGCAGCTCGTCGGCGAGCTCGCGCTCGACGATCCGGCGTCTGACGAGGGAACGGAGCCGAATCCAGACGTCGGCGAACATGTTTTTCCGGTTCCCCTTTCGCTTCGACAAGAGAGTAGCCTAGAAGGTATCAGCGCGCAAGGTGCATGCAGGACGACGCTCCCCTCGTCGCCGAGAGGCAGTGCGCCTAGCGCAGCCATTGCGTCGCCCCGCTCACCTTGCATGAGTGGAGCGCGAATGGAAGCATGCGGATCTGACTTCGATTCGTTCCGACGAGGTGCGAGTGACGGTTCCAGGAAGGAGTGTTCAAATGAAAGGCAACCCGGTCGGCTGGTTCGAGATCTACGTCAAGGACATGAGCCGCGCGAAAACGTTCTACGAGTCGGTCTTCGACGTGAAGCTGGCGCAAATCAATACGCCCGAACCATCCGTGGACGAGATCTGGTCGTTTCCCATGAATGAGAGCGCCAACGGAGCGGCCGGAGCGCTGGTCACCATGCGGAACGGCGGTCCGTCTGGCAACGGCACCATCGTGTACTTCAGGAGCGCCGACTGTTCGGTCGAGGCCACGCGTGCGAAGGCGAGTGGCGGCAAGGTCTTCAAGGACAAGACGTCGATCGGACAGTACGGATTCATCACGCTCGTCGAGGACACCGAAGGCAACGTGGTCGGCGTCCA
>JBKPMA010000433.1:0-11087 GCA_046731935.1 Acidobacteriota bacterium | reverse complement strand
GAACCCGCGCCGTACATCATCCGCTTCACCGAGGACAGGCCGAACCCACTCTACCGGCGGATCTGTTACACGTTCGCGTGGAGCGCCGTCGTGACCTTCGCGGTGCTCATCATCGCCGGGCTCGTGTGGGCGATAGCGACGGGTGACTGGCGGTTGCGGCAGTTCTACGACACCGCGTACTTCCCGATCGCGTTGACGATGTGGGTGCTCGGCGCGCTGGGGCTGCTGCCGCGGGTCAAGCCGTCGACCAAGAACGAAGGCCAAGAGCGCCGGTACTTCTACGGATCGGTGTGGGCAGTCACGCTCGCGCAGCCTGCGCTCTGGGTGCTCTGGACGATGCTGCCGCGGGGCCGGACGTGGGATGCGCTCAAACTGATCATCTTCGTCGCGATTCTTGTTTACGTCGGCAACCAGGCGCGTCGCGGAGTGTTGCCTCGCACGCGCCCGATCGTCCCCGGCGAACTCGCGATTTCGGACTGAGATCGACCGAAGACTGAAGACCGAAGACTGAAGAGCGAAGACTGAAGACTGAAGACCGTAGCTACTGCGGCAAGCCCCCTTCTCCCCTCTCGAAGACCACGGGCACACTGAGCGAGACTGCGTTCTGACCAGGAGCGCTCGCTTCGTACGTGAACGTCACCGTGCCATTTGGCATCCCCTTCTCCGCCGTCAGCTTCGAAGCGACTTCCACGGATGTGCCTGCGGGCACCGTCACCGTCGTTGGCGTCTCGCCCTGCCAGCCTGCTGGTAGCGTCGCCTTCAAGGTCACGGTGAGCGGCGCAGTGCCCGCATTGGCGATCTGCAAGGGGATGCGAACGGCTTCTTGTCCATTGACCGGGCCAATCGCCTGTGTGGCGATCGACGCCAGATCTGACAGCCCGTGCGCTCGCCAGAACTGACGGTAGTACGCCCACGGACCACCCAGCGTGAGCAGCGGATCGGGTGTCGCCGCGGGAGGCACAGCAGCCGCCGCATGCACCGGACCGGTTGACAGGCCCGTGAAGATGTCGCCGTCGACGGCCCCGCCAACCACCGACTTGCCTCGGATGAATCGGAGCGGGTTGGTTAGGGCGCCCGGTGTGTTGAGGATTGCCTGTTCGCGTTGTGCCGGTGTCAGTGCCGCCAGCTGTTCCAGCTGCGCTCGATACTGCGTCACGTGCGCGGTCAGCTGCTCATAGGCGACCTGCCAGTACGGCACACCTTTGGAGGTGCGCTCGGTGACTGGATACGAAGGACCGCGTCCGTTCATGAATGCCGTGTCCGTCGCGTCTGACATGAAATACAGCTTTTTGGGCTGCCACACCTCGAGCCCGTCGTACTCGGATTCGAACTGCTTCACAGGCGCCGCCAGCTGCTCGGGAAATTGCGAGGCATCGCCCGACGCGTCGAATGCTTCGGTCGCCACCACTGACGCCGCCTGATGATCGCCATGGTTCTCGCCCGCGACCTGCAGCGGCAGCCATGTGAGCATCACCTCGGGCCGCGTGAGGCGAACGATCCGGACCGTATCAGCGAGCACCCGGCCGTGCCCCCATACCGCGAGCGAGCGCCGTGGATCCTGGCCGGCCGTGTCTCGTCCCGTGAGGAACCACACCGTCGTGATTCCGATCGATGACAAATCCTTTCGAGCTTCGGTCTGACGGATCAGGCCCAGGCTCGTCGCGCGCTCGACGCCTGCCGCATTACCGCCCGACTCGCCGCTCGTCATGAACACGACGGCGATTCGCTTTCCCTCGTCGAGCAGCTTCGCGAAATACGTTCCCGCCAGCACGTCGTCGTCTGGATGCGCGACGACGAGGAGCAGATCGACCTTGAAGCGGGCGTCTTGCCCTTCGGCGACGAGCCGGGACATCGAGAGACATGACAGCAGGCTGAAGGCAATCGCAACGGTTGCGCGGGAGAGGCTGAGATGCATGCGCCGTAGTGTAGGGCATGCGGCGGGACGGACTGAATGCCCGCCGATCACATCCGTTGTCGAGAGGCGTGTGCCATAATCCAGCCGGGCCGTAGATACGATGCCGCGCCACGTCGACGCTCTGACCGCGCCCACGCTCAAGCACTTACGTGAACATTGGTGGGACAGCGACTTCTCGGAGTTCCTGCGCGAGACGCTGCGGCCCCGCCCGGGTACCCGCATTCTCGATGTGGGTTGTGGCGACGGCACCGCGGAGCTCAGTCTCGGCCGCCTTCAAATCTCGCAGGTGTCGCTCTTCGCGGTGGACATCCGCATCGGACGCGCAAAGCAGACCATGCAGGCAGCGTCCTCACACAACATCCGGTTGAGCGTTGCGGCCGCCGACGTGCTGGCACTGCCGTTTGCCAACGACGCGTTCGATTCCACGTTCTGCGTGGCCTTGCTGCAGCACACGACCGATCCGTCGAAGGCGGTAGCGGAACTCGCCCGCGTCACCAAACCTGGTGGACGCGTCGTCGCGGTCGAGCCGGACAATGCGGCGCGCTACTGGTTCAGTTCGCTGGAGAGCGGCCGGCACGCATATGAGATGGCAGGGCGCTTCTTCTCGGCACTGTCAGCGCAACGCGGCGACCGCACGGACCTGTCGGTCGGGCCGAAGCTCCCGGGCACGTTTGCGGCCAACGGCCTGGAGCCGCTCTGGGTCAACCTGTTTCCTGTCTCAGTCACCCGTATGGGACCACCACCTCCGGCCGTGTGGCAGGGACGCCGGCAGGCCTTGGCGAGCCTGCGCGACACGTGCGATGGCACGGTCAAGCCGCTGGCCGACGAATACCTGGTGTCGCTCGATCGGTACGCCGAAGAAGCAGCGACCGCTGGACCGGGTTTCGTGGAGATTCAGAACACGATGCTCTTTGCTGCCGTCGGCCAGAAACCCGAGTGATGGCACCACGTCGCGAAATCCGCGCCTCGCAACCGTCAATCCGCAATCCAAAGGAGGGATGGTCTGGCTGGGACGAGTACGCGCCGTTCTACGACTGGGAGAACGCGCGCACCATCGGCCGCCGCGACGTCGCGTTCTGGACGCGCCTGGCAACGCGGACGGGAGGGCCCGTCCTCGAGCTCGGATGCGGCACCGGACGCGTCGCCCTTCCCGTCGCGCGCGCGGGATTTCACGTCGTCGGGATCGATCGCTCGTCGCCGATGCTCGCTCGGGCCCGGCGGCGTCTCAAGCGAAGCAAACTGCGCGGACAGGTGGATCTGGTACGCGGCGATATCCGCGCGCTGCCCTTCGAAGCGCCGTCGCCGTTCAAGCTCGTGATGGCGCCGTACGGGATCCTCCAGTCGCTGTTGAATGACGACGATCTCGAAACGACCCTGGATGCGGTCGCATCAGTCTTGCCGCCGGGGGCGACGTTCGGTGTAGATCTCGTGGCGGATCTGCCCGCGTGGCAGGAGTATCGCCACGAGCAACGGCTCAAGGGATGGCGCCCGGGCAAACGCGTGCACGTCACGTTGATCGAGTCCGTTCGTCAGGATCCAGCGCGCGGCCTGACCATCTTCGAGCAGGAGTACGTGGAGCGGCGCGGGCGCGAGAAGGTCAGCCACCGCTTCGATCTCACGTTTCGGACCGTGACCGTCGCGCAGATGGCAAAACGCCTGGAACGGGCGGGATTCCGGGTCACCGCGGTGCTTGGCGACTACGATGGCGGCCCCTGGGACCCGCGAGCCGAGGTGTGGTTGTTACTGGCCGAACGAAGGTAGGCGGCCAGTCGGTCTGACGTCAGGCTACAGGCTAGAGGCTGCAGGCTACGGGCTACCGGCCATGCGCCCGGCGCCAAGGTAACTTGGGGTACAATGTAGGGTCCTAAATACAGGCTTTTCTGGAGTCTCCCGTATGTCCGGCCATTCCAAGTGGCACACAATCAAGCACAAAAAGGGCGCAGCCGACGCGAAGCGCGGCAAGATCTTCACGCGCATCATCAAGGAATTGACCGTCGCCGCGCGTAACGGCGGTGGCGATCCCGATTCGAATCCGCGCCTGCGCACGATCATCGCCGAGGCCAAGTCCGTCAACATGCCGTCGGACAACATCAAGAAGGCCATTCAGCGAGGCACCGGTGAGCTGCCTGGTGTGACGTACGAAGAGATCACGTACGAGGGGTACGGCCCTGGCGGCGCGGCCATCATGATCGAGTCGATGACCGACAACAAGAACCGCACCGTTGGAGAGGTCCGGCACCTGCTCGACAAATACAACGGCAAGCTCGGTGATCGAAACAGCGTGGCTCGGATGTTCACCAAGCGCGGACAGATCCTTGTCGAGAAGAGCAAGGCGGACGAGGAAACGCTGATGTCTGTCGTCCTCGACGCAGGCGCCGACGACATGCAGGATGATGGTGACAGCTGGGAAGTGCTCACGGCGCCTGAGGCGTTCCATCCGGTGCGCGAAGCCGTCGAGAAGAAGGGCATCGAGACGGTTGCCGCCGCAGTCGCGATGATCCCGCAGAACTACGTCACCCTGACCGGCAAGGAAGCCAGTCAGATGGTGAAGCTCATGGAAGCGCTCGAAGACCACGACGACGTTCAGCACGTGTGGTCGAACGCCGACATCGAAGAGAAGGAGATCGAGGCGTCTCTCGCCTAGACTCTCCGAGGAGCGTGCCTGTGCGGTCTGCGATCGATCGGTCCAGCCGGGCAGTCGCGATCGCCACGGCGCTCCTCGTTATCACCGTTGGTTCCGGGCCCGCACGTGCACAGCGGCCCGGCATGGGCTGGGTGCTCAAGCCGTCGCCCGACGGCACGATCCAGACGCTCTACTGGGACCTCTTCAAACAGACTGAAATCTGGATGCGCCTCGAGCCGCGCGGTGCCTCGGGCGGGCCCGCTCCGCTGTACGTGATCCTCTCGACGATCGTCGACGGTCAGAAGCTTCGCAAACCGGTCGGCGCCTTTGACTGGCAGGCTCAGGGAAATCCGAGGCTGATCGTCTCGCGGACGTCGTTCGTGCTGACACTGGATCGTCGCGACGTCATCGATCTCGCGACTGGTGCGTGGCCCTTCACCGCTCTCGCTGGCAATAACTGCGATGGCAACTGCCCAGAGATTGGAGCCGTCGCGCATCTCCCTGTGGCCGTCGCCCGCCGCATTGCCGCCGCCCGCCGTGTCGACGGCGACGTGCTCGGACTGCCTGTGACCTTCACCCCGGATCAGATCGCAGCCATCAACCGCTATATTGCGCGTGTGACGCTCTCGGAGGATGACGGCCCTCGAGGATCGAGGAACGCCCCGTGAGAGTCTTCGGAATCGATCCCGGGTCGGAGCGGACCGGCTACGGATGCGTGGACACCGACGGCCGGCGCCATCACCTGGTGATCTGCGGCGCCATCACCGTGCCCGCCCGCGCAGCGTTTCCGGAACGGCTTCACATCATCCACACGAAACTTGCGGAGCTGATCGCCGGATGCCAGCCTGATTCGGTGGCAATCGAGAATCTGTTTCACGCGAAGAACGTCCGCAGCGCACTCAAGCTCGGACATGCCCGCGGCGTGGCCATGCTGGCGGCGGTCGAGGCCGGCGTCGCGCTCGTGGAGTACACACCGGCCGAAATCAAGCGCGCCGTCGTCGGCTACGGACGCGCGGAGAAGGCGCAGGTGCAACAGATGATCAAGCTGCTGCTCGGATTGAGCGTGGCTCCCTCACCGCACGATGCCGCCGACGCCCTGGCCGTGGCCATCTGCCATGTGCATCAGCACACGCACGCGCGCCTGACGGGCGCGGGCAGCCGCTCCGGACCCAAGAGCTGGCGGAACGTTCGAATCGAGGACCTCAGACGATGAGAGCAGATCAACTCCCTAGCCTTCGACTTGTAGCGCCGGGGTCAGTCACCGCGTCTTGCCTGCACCCCGGCCAGAACGCATGATCGCTTTCCTCCGCGGGAGGCTCCTCGAGAAGCATCCCAACCGCGTCGTCGTGGACGTGAGTGGTGTCGGATACGACGTGCATGTGCCCGTGTCGTCGTTCTATGGACTCGGCGAGCCCGGCGGCGAGGTCTCACTCCGAATTCATACGCACGTCCGGGAAGACGTCATCGCGTTATTCGGATTCGTGACCGCGCTCGAGCTGCAGTTGTTCGAGCGACTCATTGCCGTCAATGGAATCGGACCACGGCTCGCGCTGGCGGTCCTGTCGGGAATCGAGCCGCCCGATCTTGTCCAGGCGATTCAGCGCGCCGATGTCGTCCGGCTCACGGCCATTCCGGGCATCGGGAAGAAGACGGCGGAGCGCGTCGTGCTCGAGCTGAAAGACAAAGTCGCGACACTTGCCGTTATCTCACCGGCGGCCGAGGCTCCGCCACTGCACGGCGCGATGCGCGACGACCTGCTGTCAGCACTGCTCAATCTGGGGTACCATCGGCCGGCCGCGGAAAAAGCCCTCGACCGCGTGCTCGAGCAGGAGCCGGAGAGCACCTTCGAGCAGGCGCTGCGAGCCGCGCTCAAACATCTGTCGCGATAGCCGATGACGTCCAGACGAAACCCGGTACCACCGGCAGCAGCAGCAGACGACGTGGCCGATCGGGTGCCTGGGTCCAGCGCTCACGGCCAGCCCACGATCGAGGGCGAACACGCGGCCGAACACGAACCCGACAGAACCCTCCCCGTGATGAGCGACCGTCCCGTCGATCCGTCGCGCGCAGACGACGACGTCCAGTACGAAGCCGGCTTGCGTCCACGCACCCTGGACGGCTACATCGGCCAGGATCGCGTCAGGGCCAACATGCAGGTGTCGATTGCAGCCGCCAAGGGCCGCGGCGAAGCGCTCGACCATGTGCTCCTGTATGGCCCGCCTGGCCTCGGCAAGACGACACTCGCGTACGTGATCGGCAACGAGCTCGGCGTCCCCGTGCGAGCGACCGCCGGACCGGTGATCGAACGTCCGGGCGACCTCGCGGCCATCCTGACCAATCTCGCCGAGCGCGAAGTGCTCTTCATCGACGAGATTCACCGCATGCCGCCGGCGATCGAGGAAATCCTCTACCCGGCGATGGAAGACTTCGAGCTCGACATCGTCATCGGACAGGGCCCTGGAGCGCGATCGGTCAAGGTGCCGCTGCAGCCCTTCACGCTGATTGGCGCGACGACTCGAGCCGGACTGCTGACCTCGCCGCTGCGCGCGCGCTTCGGGATCGTCCATCGCCTGGATTTCTATCAGGAAGGGGACATCGAAGAGATCGTGCGCCGATCGGCGCGGATCCTCGGCGTCGCCATTGATGACGCCGCCGCGCGCGAGCTGGCGCGGCGATCCCGCGGGACGCCCCGCATTGCCAACCGCCTGCTGCGGCGCGTGCGCGACTACGCACAAGTGCGTGCGGACGGCGCCATCACGCAAGAGGTCGCGCGCGCGGCGCTTCATCTGCTCGAAGTGGACGATCAGGGCTTCGACGACATCGATCGACGTCTACTGCGGACGATCATCGAGAAGTTCAACGGCGGTCCGGTCGGCATCAGCAGTATCGCTGCGGCCGTCAGCGAAGAGCGCGACACCATCGAAGACATCTACGAGCCGTTCCTCATCCAGGTCGGCTTTCTCGATCGCACGCCCCGGGGCCGCGTCGCCACTGCGCGTGCGTACCAATATTTCGGCCTCGACGTGCCGGGAAGGGACCAGAGGTTGTGGTGACTGCACAGAGTGGCGTGGCTGCGGGTCCGGCGATTCAGGCAAAGCGTGGACGATTCGAGCGCCCCGGCTTGCGCCCTGTACGCATCGCGTCGCTCGCCACCTACGTCCCGCCGCGCATTCTGAGCAACGCAGACCTCGAAAGAATGGTCGACACCAGCAACGAGTGGATCCTGCAGCGTACCGGCATCTCGGAGCGGCACCTCGTGGAACCAGGGGTCGCGACCTCAGACCTCGCGAAAGAAGCGGCGCTCCTCGCCATCGAGCAAGCTGGTATCACGCCGCAGGATATCGGGTTCATCGTTGTCGGCACGACCACTCCCGACATGATGTTTCCGAGCACCGCATGTCTGCTGCAGCAGAAGATCGGGGCCACGAAGGCCTGGGGATTCGACCTGGGTGCGGCCTGCTCGGGGTTCACATATGCGATGGCGACGGGCGCCCAGTTCGTCGCAACGGGTGCTCACGATCACGTCCTCGTCGTGGGGGCGGACGTGATGTCGAGCATCATCGACTATACCGATCGCACGACGTGCGTCATCTTCGGCGACGGCGCCGGCGCGGTCGTCCTCTCGCCAGCGGATCACGACGGCATCGGCTTGCTCGACTTCGAAGGTGAGATAGACGGCAGCGGCGGACCATCGCTGTGCATGCCGGCCGGAGGGAGCCTGCGCCCCGCATCGCACGAAACGGTAGACCAGCGGCTGCACTTCGTGAAGCAGGACGGACAGGCCGTGTTCAAGTTCGCGGTCAAGAAGACCGAAGAGATCTGCCGGCGGGTGCTCGACAGAAATGGCCTCACGAGCGAGCAGGTGGATCTGTTCGTCTCACATCAGGCGAATCGACGGATCATCCAATCTGCCGCTGAGCGTCTCGGCCTCGACAGCAGCAAGGTCGTGATCAACATCGGCAAGTACGGGAACACGACTGCCGCCACCATTCCGCTGGCGCTTGCCGACGCCGTCGCCGACGGCCGGCTGGTCAAGGGTCACACGGTGCTTCTCACGTCCGTGGGCGCCGGCTTCACGGTGGGATCGGTGCTGCTTCGCTGGACGATCTAGTCCACGGCATACGGCACAGGGCGCACGGCACAGGGCCAATGTCAGTCAGCGGCTCGAGCCGACCTATTCACTGCGCAGCGCAACGAGTGGATCGACGTTCGTCGCTCTTCTTGCCGGCACGTAGCTCGCGACGAGTGCAACGGCCACGAGCAGCGCAGCCGCACCTGCAAACGTCATCGGATCCGTGGGCTGCACGTCGAATAGATAGCTTCGCAACAGCTGTGTGAGCGCGGAGGCGGCCGCCAACCCGAGCACGACACCGGCGAGGCTCATCACGAAGGTCTGCCGAAGTACCAGCCGCACCACTTGCACACCGTCCGCGCCGAGCGCCATCCGCAAGCCGATCTCGCGTGTCCGTTGTGTCACGAGATACGCGAGCACACCCATGATGCCGGTGGCCACGAGGGCCAGTGCTACGCCGGCGAATGCGCCGACAACGACCGTGCGGAATCGCGGCTCCGACACCGAGTCCGAGAGAAGATCGCTCAGCGTCGTGATCCGGTCCACGGGCAGATTCGGATCCACGGCCTGAATCTCACGGCGCAGCACGGGCGCGACGGCTGCAGGGTCGAGCGGCGTCCGCACGACAAACGTCATGGCCATGAGCAGAAACGATCGCGGCGCCTGCGTCAGCGGTGTGTAGACGGCTTCAGGCGATTCGTCGCCGAGGCCTGTCTGCTTGACGGTTCCCACCACGCCCACCACGGTGCGCCACGGATCCGCGGCGGCCGCGCCAAATCCCAGTTTCAGTCGCTTCCCGATTGGGTCGCGGCCGTGCCACAACCGCCGCGCAAGTCCGTCGGTGATGACGGCCACTGGAGGTGCGCCGTCGGTATCGGCCGATGTGAACGCTCGTCCGCGAACGAGTGGCATGCCCATGACGCTGAAGTAGTCCGGACTCACGGCTGGCTTCGCTGCCACGAGATCGCGCGTGTTCTGTGGTGCGTCCTCCACGAGGAAATCGCCTCTGATGAGATCGCCGCCCAGAGGCAGCCAATTTACGGCTCCCACGCGCTCGACGCCGGCCACGTGCGCGAAGCGCTCCAGCACCGTTCTGTGAAACGCGTTCATCTGTGCGATCGAGGGGTATTCGCGATCCGGCAGATTCACGCTCAGCGACAGGATGTTCTGCGGCCTGAAGCCGGGATCCACCGCTGTCAACCGCAGAAAGCTTTTCATCAGCAGCCCGGCGCCGGTCAGCAGCACGACGACGAGCGCGACCTCGGCGACGATGAGACCGCGCATGAGCCGCGTGTGCGCAGTCTGTGTCGCGGCGCCATCGCGCAGCGCGGCGCTCGTATCAATCCGTGTGGCGTGCAGCGCCGGCGCGATGCCGAAGATGACGCCGGTGCCGACGGCCAGCATGAGTGCGACGAGCAGCACCGGCCCGTCGAGATGCACGTCGGTGACGCGGGGCAGGGCACCCGGTGGGATCAAGGCGAGCAACACACGCATCCCTGGCGCCGCAAGCGCGAGTCCGCCGATGCCGCCGAGCGCGCCCAATACGCCGCTCTCGGTGAGCAGCTGCCGAATCAACCGTCGCCGGCTCGAGCCGAGCGACACGCGGACGGCGACTTCCTTCTGGCGCGCGATCGCCCGTGCCGCGAGCAGGTTGGCCACGTTCGCGCAGGCAATCAACAGCACGAACAGCACGGCCCCGAGAAAGACGAGGAGCAACGGCTGGACGCCTGCGACCACGTAGGCATGGAGAGGCACGAGCCGAACGTCAGGCGCGGGCACACCCGGGCGCCCGAATTGTTTCCACTGCCTGACCGCGAGCGTACGAATGTCGGCATGCGCCTGCTCGAGGCTCCGCATCGGCTGTAACCGCCCCACGACGAACAGAAACGCATTCGCGCGGTCTCCTTCGTGCAGCACCGCGGGCGTCCAGAGGCGGACCTGTACCTGCGGGCTGAGGCCAGGTTGCGGCAGCTCCTGCGGAAAGCCAAACTCCTCAGGCATGACGCCGATCACGGTGTACGGCGCGCCATCGAGCGTCACGCGGCGTCCGACGACGGACGGGTCGGCAGCGAAGCGATTGCGCCAGAGGGCGCCGCTCAGGACGACGACCTGCGATCTGCCCTCGACCATGTCGTCGGCGGTGAACGTTCGACCCAGCAGCGGCGCGACGCCGAGTGTCGAGAAGAATTCCGACGTTACCGACGCGCCGCTGATCCGCTGTGGATCACCCGCGCCAGTCAGGACGAACGAGCTGCCCGTGAACCCGCTGATGTGAGCGAACGTCGCGTTCTGCGCACGCCACTCGAGGAAGTCGCCTGGCGTGACCGTCGCGAACGTGAAGGGACCGTCGGTCCGCTGCGACGGCAGCACCATGACGAGCCGATCGCTCTCTGGATACGCGAGCGGACGGACGAGCACGGCGCTGACCACGCTGACGATGGCCGTCGTGAGGCCAATCCCCATCGCCAGCGTCAGGA
>JBKPMA010000432.1:0-4239 GCA_046731935.1 Acidobacteriota bacterium | reverse complement strand
TGCCCGCTCCGAGCGAGCACGTCGTGCAGGCTGGCGGTGCGACACGCACGGTTTTCGGACCGGACGCCGTGACCATTCTCGATCGGCGTGCGGCCATCGAGCACGCGATCAAGGTGGCGGCCCCTGGCGATCTCGTCATTCTCGCCGGCAAGGGTCACGAGAAGACGCAGGTGATCGGGGAGCGCGAGATCAAGTCCGACGACGTGGAGTTGGCTCGCGAGGCGCTGATGCGCCGCCGGACGCGTACGAAGGTGAGTTGAGTGGCGCTCGAGGGGCCCGTGGTGCTGACGGCCGCTGTGGTGGCTGCGGCGACGGGTGGAACGGTACTCTCCGAAGGCGGAAAGGTCTTCGGGCGGTTTTCGATTGATTCGCGGACGCTGCAGCCCGGCGACGCGTTCATTGCGCTCAAGGGAGAGCGGTTCGACGGCGCGGCGTACGCGGAAGCGGTGCTCGGCGGCGGCGCGTCGGGTGTGGTGATCAACCGGGCGGCCGGACTGGGTGCGTCGCTCGCGGCACGGTGGCCGGGGGCGGCGATTGTCGAAGTGGACGACACGCTCAGGGGCTTGCAGCGGCTGGGTCACTACGTGCGGCGTGAATCGGGCGCTCGCGTTGTCGCGATCACGGGCAGCGCCGGCAAGACGACGACGAAGGAGCTGGCGGCGACGTTTCTGGCCGCGCAGTACCGGGTGTTCAGGAACGCGGGGAACCTGAACAACCACGTAGGACTCCCGCTGTCACTTCTCGAACTGGTATCGCGACCGGATATGGCCGTTGTCGAGCTCGGAATGAACCATCACGGTGAGATCAGGCATCTCGTCTCGATCGCGGAGCCGGACGTGCGCGTCTGGACCAACGTCGGTGACGCGCACCTGGGGCATTTCGAGTCAGCGGACGACCTCGCGAAGGCCAAGGCGGAGATTCTCGAAGGCGCCGATCGGTCGTCGCTGGTGGTCGCGAACCGTGATGACGCGCGTGTAATGCGCCACATCGAGGCTTTCACAGGACGCGTGGTGACGTTCGGCTTTTCCGAGCAGGCGGATGTTCGTGCCGCCGATGTCGAGGACGGCGGCACACTCGGAACGCGCGCCCGCGTGGAGACGCGCGCTGGCTCCGTGGACGTGCAGGTACCCCTCGTGGGGCTCGGCAATCTGCTGAATGTCCTGGCAGCCACCGCCGTGGCGCTGGAGTACGACGTGCCGTTGAAGGCCGTCGCCGAGACTGTTCGATCGGTGAAAGCGGCGAAACATCGCGGCGAAGTGGTCCGCCTGCGTGACGGCATCACGCTCGTGGACGACTCGTATAACTCGAGTCCGTCCGCGCTCGGCCGCGCGCTCGATGCGATCGCACGCGATCGCGGGCACAAGCGGCGCGTGGCCGTGCTCGGCGAGATGCTCGAGCTCGGCGAGTTCAGCACGGCCCTCCATCAGCAGTGCGGCCGGACGGCGGCAGCGGCCGGTGTCGACGTGCTGGTCGCGGTCGGTGGTCCACCCGCGGCGCAGCTGGCGGCTGCGGCGCGAGCCGCCGGTCTCGAAAAAGGTTCAGTGCACTACGTCACGACGAGTGAGGAAGCCGCCGACCTGGTCGCGAAGACGGTCGCTGCGGGGGATCTCGTGCTCGTGAAAGGCTCTCGCGGGATCAAGACCGACGTGGTCGCCGCGCGAGTGATCGCGGAGTGGAGCTGAATGCTCTTTTACCTGCTCTACTCGCTGCACGGCACGTTTTCGGTCTTCAACGTGACGCGCTACATCACGTTTCGTACGGCCGCCGCGAGCCTCACGGCGTTGATGCTCAGTCTGCTGCTCGGCCCATGGATGATTCGCAAGCTGCGGGAATTTCAGATCGGTCAGGTGATCCGCCACGAGGGTCCCGCGTCCCACCGGGCCAAGGCGGGCACGCCAACGATGGGCGGGCTGCTCATCCTGACCGCTTCGCTCGTGCCGACGCTCCTCTGGGCGGACCTGGCCAACGTCTACGTCTGGATTGCGGGCATCGCCACGACGGCCTTCGGCGCGATCGGGTTCGCCGACGACTACCTGAAGATCACGCGCCACTCCCATCACGGGCTGCTGCCCCGCTACAAGATGGGGCTCCAGATCGTCGTTGCGCTGGGCGTCGGGTTCTCGATGCTGGCGCTGGCGCACTACAACGTCTATTCGACGAGGCTGATCTTCCCGTTTTTCAAGTGGCTGATCCCCGATCTGGGCTGGGGATACGTGCTCTTCGCGGTCGTGGTGCTGGTCGGAGCGACCAATGCCGTCAATCTCACCGACGGCCTCGACGGTCTGGCGATCAGCACGTTCGCCATTGCGGCCGCCGCGTACACGGGTCTGGCGTATGTGACCGGTCACCGCGTCCTGGCCGAGTACCTGCTGCTCGTGCGGTTCCCGCCGGCCGCCGAGCTCACGATCTTTTGCGGATCGCTCGTCGGCGCGAGCCTGGGTTTCCTTTGGTACAACTCGTACCCCGCCGACATCTTCATGGGCGACGTCGGGTCACTGGCCCTCGGGGGCGCGCTCGGCACCGTCGCAATCCTCATCAAACAGGAACTGCTGCTGCTCATCGTGGGCGGCGTGTTCGTGCTCGAAGCCGCCTCGGTCATCGTGCAGGTGGCCTCGTTCAAGTTGACCGGCAAGCGCGTGTTCCGGATGTCGCCGCTGCACCATCACTTCGAGCTGATCGGGTGGAGCGAGCCGAAGGTCATCACGCGCTTCGTGATCGTCGGAATCATCTTCGCGCTCTTCTCGCTCACGACGTTGAAGCTGCGGTGAGCGGATGGGCACGGAGTTCTCGGTCGAAGGACAGCGTGTGACGGTCGGAGGCGCGGCGCGAAGCGGAATAGCGGCGGCCGAACTGCTGGCCGCAAAGGGAGCCCTGGTGACGGTGAACGACGCGCGATCGTCGGTGCCCGAACGCGACCGCCTCGAGTCGCTGGGGATCCGCGTCGCCGCTGGCGGCAACGATCCGGCGCTCTTCCGCGGCGCCGACCTGATCGTGCTCAGCCCGGGCGTGCCGGTCGAAGCCACGTTTCTGGACGAAGCGCGACGCGCCGGCATCCCGATCATCGGCGAGCTGGAGCTCGCATCGCGCTGGCTGCGCGGACGTGTGATCGCCATCACCGGAACGAAGGGCAAGTCCACGACGACGACGTTGACCGGCCGGATGCTCGACGCCGCAGGGTTCAGGACGCGTGTCGCGGGGAACATCGGCACGCCGCTCAGCGCGCACGTCATCGACTCGACCGCCGACACGCTTCACGTAGTCGAGGCCAGCAGTTTTCAGCTCGAGACGATCGAACGCTTTCATCCATGGATCGCCGCGGTGCTGAACCTGTCGCCGGATCACCTGGATCGCCACCCGACCGAGGCCGCGTACGCCGCGGCAAAGGCGCGGATCTTCGAGAACCAGGATCGCTCGGATTGGGCCGTGGTAAATGCGGATGACGTGGGCGCGCGACGACTGGCCGCTCGAAGCGTGGCGCGCCGGCGCTGGTACGGATTCGACGGAGTCGCCGAAGGCGTGACGGTGATGGGCGGCACGGTTGTCGAGCGCGGGCCGGATGGCGACGTACCGCTGTTGCCGACGAGCAGTGTGCGCGTCAGTGGCCGCCACATCCTCAGCGACGTGCTCGCGGCGACGGCAATCAGCCGCCTCGCCGGGGCATCGCCGTCAGCGATTGCCGATGCCGTTCGCGGATTCACGGGACTCGAGCACGCGATGGAGCTCGCCGGCGACGCGGGCGGCGTGCGGTTCATCAACGATTCGAAGGCCACGAACATCGCGTCGGCGCGTCGATCCATCGAGGCGGTCGACCGAGGGCTCGTCGTGATCCTCGGCGGGCGCTTCAAGGGCGGCGATTTCCGCGAGCTGCGGGATCCGCTGCGCGGGCGGGCCGATGGCGTGGTCGCCATCGGCGAAGCGCGTCCGCTCATCGTGGACGCGCTCGGCGATCTGCTGCCGGTCCGCGAGGCGGGATCGATGGCTGACGCGGTGCAGACCGCGTGGACGATGGCGCGACCCGGCGGCACGGTGGTGCTCGCGCCGGCGTGCAGCAGCTTCGACATGTTCGTGGACTACGCGGAACGCGGACGACGGTTCAAGGAGGAGGTGGCGCGGCTGGCCCGGAGCGGGCCGGCTTCCGGAGAGCCGTGAGCAGTCGTCAGTCGGCGTGCGCGCTTGAGAGCTGGCCGCTGGGAACGCAGGCTGCCCCGGCCTGCGAGGCTGGTGTCTCAACCCCGACGA
>JBKPMA010000431.1:0-4785 GCA_046731935.1 Acidobacteriota bacterium | reverse complement strand
GCTGAGTGATGACGGCTTTGGACGCCGTGTAGTAGTCAGTGCCCGAGGCCGGATCCTTGAGGTTCAGCGGCATGGCCATGTCGCGGCGGACGAGCAGGTTGCGGCCCTTGCGTCCGACGTACGCGGCTTCGACGCTGAACGACTTGCCGAGCTCGTGCCCGACGACCAGGTTGAACGTGTGCGAGTACGGCGTCTTCAGCGTATCGTCGAGGCTGCTGTAGATCGTGAAATTGTCGTAGATCGGCGTGGCGGGGAAGCCGCCCGCGGGTGCGGAGGGCAACGTCGGCGGCAGGTTCCCGATGCCGGTGAAGCGGATGTCGGGTACGGTTTCGTCGTTGATGCCGAACGCACTGTCGACGGCGGTCGAGAGGCCGTACGCGCTGTTGACGTCGAAGTTCTGAGCGAGTGCCTGCCCGATGCGATCGTACACGAGCGAGTAGCCTCCACGAACGACCCACTTGTCGCTTGGCCGCCAGGCCGCCGCGAGCCGCGGCGCGAAGTTGTTCTTGTCCCAGTCGTAGAAGCCCTTCTTGCCATTCTTGGGACCCGCGAGGTTGAACGAAATCGCGGGCAGCGTGTTGTCGGGAATGCCCTGCGCCATCATCTGCGCGCGCTGATCGAACCATTGACCGAGGCTGACGTTCGGGGCGACCTGCAGACCGTTGGTCTCGTAGGGCGGCGACGCGAGGCTGTAGCGCAAGCCGCCGGTGAGCGTCAGCTTGTCGCCGAGCCGCCAGCTGTCCTGCGCGTAGAACTCGTACTCGTCCGACGCGTAGCGGCGCCGGACCGGATCGCCCTCAGGCAGCGGAGTGCCTTGGCGATCGTAGTTGTACTGGCCCGTGGCCTGCGACATGATGCCGAGGATGTCGATCCAGCTGTCGGCAAACGACGCGTTGAAGCTGCTGGCGGCCGCGGGCAGCACATCGCACCCCGGCGTCGAACAGCTGCTGCGTCCCGGGATGTAGACGCGGCCGACACCGTTCACCCACGAGCCATTCGCCGTCGCATAACTGAAGGACCCGGCATTGCTGTAGGTCGGGATGCGCGAGAAGCGCAGGTTCGCGCCGAACTTCAACGTGTGGGCACCCTTGATCCAGGTAACGTCATCCACGAAGTTGTGCGTCGGCGTTTCGCGGCCCGAACTCGCCGTGCCCTCGTTCAGATCGTCGATGAAGCGGAAGTAGTTGAGCGGGGCATTCAACGTCCCGACCGTGTCCGACACGATCTTCGTGAAGCCGTACCGGAACGTGTTCACGATCTGACTCGAAAGGACGTTGTCCCAGCCGATGGCCGTGCCCCAGCTCTTCACCTTCTGCGTCGTGTTGGGCGGCAGGCCCAGCCCGGGGTATTGCGGCACATCGAGCAGCTGGTCGCGCTGGACGTTCAGGCGGCCGAAGATGCTGTTGTTCGAGTTGAGATGGTAGTCCATCCGCGCGATGTTCGTGTTGAACGTATTGGCGTACGGCGCGGTGAACCGGTAGGTCATGATGTTGTGACCATCGCGGCCTGGATCGTTCGGTGTGGGGTAGACGCTCCAGTACTGCGCCGCCGCCACGCTGGGTCCGATACCGAGCGGATCCAGCGAGGCCAGCTCACCCGGCGTCGCGCCGTGGAATCCTGCCGGAATCGCATGGCTTGCACTGAAGCCAGTCACGCTCGCGGCCGGGCACGCGCCCGGATCAGCGCACTGATACACGAGGATGCCGTCGCGCATCGTTTCGGAGGGCACCGACCGCTCCGCCGTCGCTTCCGAATCCTCCTTCAGGCGCTCGTAGTTGAAGAAGAAGAACAGCTTGTCTTTCTTGATGGGACCGCCGAGCGAGCCGCCGTAAATCTGTTTGTCGAGCTTCGGCACGGCGAGACCGGCGAGCTTGTTGAAGTATTCGTTCGACGACGTGGACGTGTTGCGGATGGCGGTGTAGCCCGCGCCGTGGAACAGGTTCGTGCCGCCCTTGGTGACGAGTGACACCTGCGCCGATGACGAGCGGCCCGAGTCCGCACCGTAGTTGCTCGTCGTGACGCGGAACTCTTCCAGCGAATCGAGCGTCGTTCGCAGCGCGGCCGTGTACGCGGTACCGAATTCCGGATCGTTGGCGTCAACCCCGTCGAGCGTGATGTTCGCCTGGTCCGCCCGTGCACCGCTGACGGCGCCGTTGCGGTTGTCGAATTCGCTCGAATTCGGCAGATAGGTCGTGCCGGGCTGCAGGCTGAGGAGGCCGACGACGTTCCGTCCTTCGAGAGGGAGGGCGCGCACCTGGTTGCCCGAGATGACGTTGCCCATACTGGCGTCGGTCGTGTTCATGACCTGCGTCTCGGCGGTGACTTGCACGGTCTCCGCGAGCGCTTTGATGGACAGCTTCACATCCTGCCGTGCCACGGAGTCAACGGGCGCGCGCACCTGATCGAGGAGCGCGGTGGTGAAACTGCTCAGTTCCACCTTGAGCTGATACACGCCAGGGGGCAGCGCCTGCAGGTGATAGACGCCTGTCGCATCGGTGGTAGTCGTTCTGCTGAATCCGGTGGCGGCGTTGCTGATCGTGACAGTGACACCGGGAAGGGCTGCATCCTGTTCGTCGGTCACGGTGCCCGTCAACGACGCAGTCCCGGCCTGAGCAAAGACCGGCGACGCCGACAGAAGACCAGCAACCACGATCCAGACGAGCATGCGGATAGGGACGGCGAACAACCTCACGCGTACCTCCTCTAGGGGCCTGCAAGAAGAACAAAGCCCGGTGCTGCGGCCGTGGGATCGATGGTCGCTCTCCGGGGACGAACGGAAGGATGTTGGGCTCTGTGATACGGCGTTAGGGATAGAGAAGTCAACGCTTTTGTCGTGGTGGTGTCACCACACGGTCACACCAAATGTCCGGGATCGCGCGACCAAGAAATGGCACGCCGTCGGGCGGGGCGATGTGGGACCTCAGGGCGTTGCCGGCCGTTATGTGAGATTCTGCCCAAGGCGCTGGAATGCTGGAACGATCCGCCTGTCTTTCCCGTATACTTCTTTCACTAGAAATTCATAGGGAGTAGCGTGGCGCGCAGAAAAGCCCCTGACAGTGGCGGCGACATTCTCGCCGGCACGCTCGACATGCTGGTCCTCCGAACGTTGCTCTTCGGTCCGGCGCACGGACACACGATCGCGCACGCCATCGAGCGGTCGTCGGAGCTCGTCCTCCAGGTCGAGCACGGCTCGTTGTATCCGGCGCTGTACCGTCTGGAGGATCGAGCGTTGATCGCCTCGTTCTGGGGCACCTCCGAAAGCAATCGCCGCGCGAAGTACTACCGCCTGACGCCGGCCGGACGCGCCTATCTCGCCCGTGAACGCCGCCGGTGGGACACCCTCGTTCAAGCCGTGGCGCGGGTGCTCGGCCCTGCGACGGAGTAGACCCATGCAGATCCCACGCATCTGGCGCCGTCGTCAGCGCGACCTCGAGTTGACCGACGACCTGCAGTCCTACATCGAGCTCGAGACCGAGGCGGCAGTGGCTTCCGGGCTGTCACCGGAGGCCGCACGGGAGCAGGCACAACGCAAGCTCGGTAACGTGACACGCGTACGTGAGGAAGTGCATGACATGTACTCGCTGACGCCACTCGAGGCGGCGGCGATGGACCTCCGGTACGCGGCGCGCACGCTCCTCCAGAGCCGCGGATTTCTGGTGGCGGCGCTCGCGGCACTCGCACTGGGAATCGGGGCCAATACGGCCATCTTCCAGGTGCTGAACGCGGTGCGGCTGCGGACGCTGCCCATCTCCAATCCGTCGGAACTTGCCGAAGTTCAGGTGCAGGGCGGAACGAAGGGCTACGGCATCACCAACTCGAGCCACGCAGATATCACCTACCCGTTGTGGGCCGAGCTCCGGCGCACTCAACGCGCGTTTTCCGACGTGTTTGCCTGGGGATCCACTCAATGGCGGATCGGCGAGGCCGGTACGTCGCATCAATCTTCGGGCTTGTGGGTCAGCGGCAATCTCTTCCCGGTCCTGCGCCTCGCGCCGTGGCGCGGCCGCCTGCTCGACGCCTCCGACGACGTTCGAGGATGCGGCGCGGGCGCGGTCGTCGTCAGCTATGCGTACTGGCAACGAGCCCTGGGAGGCGCGGAGAGCGCCATCGGACATCCGCTCGTACTCGATGGAAAGACGTTCCAGATCGTTGGCGTCACACCCCCGGGCTTCTTCGGCTTCGAGGTCGGCCGCAGCTTTGATGTCGCCGCACCGCTCTGCGCGGCAGGCGTCTGGGATGCCGCCACACTCGATCAGCGGAACGTGTGGTGGCTCGTCGTCATGGGACGGCTGAAGCCAGGATGGGGCATCGAGCGGGCAGCCGACCAGATCGGCGGTCTCAGCGCAGGCCTGTTTGCGGCGACGGTGCCATCGGGCTACAACGCCGAGACGACCGCTGGTTGGCGGAAGCTGCGCTTGACCGTCGTGCCGGCGAGCCGTGGCGTCAGCGAATGGCGGGAGCAGTACGAGTCTTCGTTGTGGCTCCTACTCGGAGCGACGGGACTCGTGCTCCTCGTGGCCTGCGCGAATCTCGCCAACCTCATGCTCGCACGCGCCAGTACGCGCGAGCGTGAGTTCGCCGTCCGGGTCGCCATGGGCGCGTCACGGGCGCGCGTGATCCAGCAGTGCCTCGCCGAGAGCGTGCTGCTGGCGGCCGGCGGAGCGATTCTCGGCGGATGGCTCGCCCAAGGCGTGAGCCGGCTGCTCGTCTCGCTGGTCAGCACGGACGCGAATCGGCTCGAGCTCGACGTCAGTATCGATGGCCGTGTTCTGCTGTTCACGACGC
>JBKPMA010000430.1:0-4119 GCA_046731935.1 Acidobacteriota bacterium | reverse complement strand
CTTGTGCTGCTCCTGACAATGCGCATCGAGCCACGTCAGGCCGTCGAGGAATCTCGTGCGATCGTCCGCGGATGTATCCGCGAGTACGCCGTCGATGAACTCGTTGACCTTCGCGGCCTTGGCGCCCGGTGTATCGGTGGTTGGAATGATCAGCTCGGACAGCGTGGTGACGGTCTCGTTCTGGGACGCGGAGAGGACCTTCGGCTTCCACGCCGCGGCGGCAGCGGGCTTCGCGGCAGCCTTGTGAGCGGCGTGCTGATCGGCGGTCGCAATCAGGTTCTCGATCCAGAGGGGAGCAGCGGTAATCGCGGCGCCACCGAGCGCCAGCCGCCGGAGTGCTTCGCGCCGATTCAAGTCCGCAACAGCCATGGTGACTCCTTCGCCCTCGAGCCCTGAGTTAATAGCGTCCCGCCCTCAGCCCTTTGAGGGATCGAACGCGTCAGGCCCAGTAAGCCTTGCCCGCGGGCGCATTGATGACAACGCTCTTCAGGAAGGCAATCGCCTTTTTCAATCCTTCGTCGCCCGACATCAGACTGTCTTCGTGCTCGATGCTGATGACGTGATCGTACCCCACCATCCGCAGGTTGCTGACGATGTCGCGCCAGACGCTCTCGCCGTTGCCGTAGCCCACGGTGCGGAAGATCCAGGACCGGTGAATCTCGTCGGTGTACTTCTTCACGTCGAGGACACCGTTGAGCGCCGTGTTGCCGGGATCGATTTTGCAGTCCTTCGCGTGCACGTGATAGATGCAGTCGCCGAGCGCGCGGATCGCGGTCGCGACATCGACCTGCTGCCAGAACATGTGGCTGGGATCGAAGTTGCAGCCAATCGTGCCCTTTGCCAGATCCCGCAGCCGCAGCATCGTCTCCGGGTTGTAGACGATGAAGTTGGGATGCATCTCGATGGCGACGCGCACGCCGGCCTGCTTGCAGATGCGGGCCGTTTCCTTCCAGTAGGGAATCGCGCGTTCCTTCCACTGCCAGTCGAGCATCTGCATGTACTCGGGCGGCCAGGGTGCGGTGATCCAGTTCGGTTGCTTGGCTGAGGGATCGCCGCCCGGACATCCGCTGAACGTGATCACCTGCTCGACCCCGAGGCGGCTGGCGAGGTGCACGGTCTGCTCGAAGACCTTGTGGTGATCGTTGGCGATGCGCTTGTCGGGATGGAGCGGATTGCCGTGGCAGCTGAGTGCGCTGATGACGAGACCGCGATCGTCGATCGCTTTCTTGAACGCCTTGATCTTCTGATCGCTGCGCAGCAGCTCGCCGGGCTTGCAGTGTGCGTTGCCCGGGTACGCGCCGGTCCCGATTTCGACGGCGCCGAGGCCGAGTTCCTTCAAGTAGTCCAGGGTTTCTTCGAACGGCTTGTCCCCGAACAGAACGGCAAAGACACCGATGCGCATACGAGACTCCTCAGGCTACAGGCTGCAGGCTATAGGCTACAGGCTACGGGCTGGAGGCTACAGGCTGCAGGCGCAGGCTTCAGACTGAAGGCCGGGCTCGAAGCCGGGCAGGGCCCGCAGCCTGTGGCCCGCAGCCTGGCTATACCTTCACCCACTTCTTCGTCCCGGCAGATTTCTCCATCGCCGCCAGCACTTTCTGATTTCTCACGCCGTCTTCGAAGTTCGGGCTGGGCAGCTTGTCTTTCGCGACCGCCTCGAGCAGGTCGTACACTGTATGGATGAACGTGTGCTCGTAGCCGATGATGTGCCCGGCAGGCCACCACGCTTTGAAGTACGGGTGCTCCGGCTCGGTGACCATGATGTTGTGGAAGCCCTGCACGCGCTTTTCGTCCGCGGTGAAGTAGACGTCGAGCTCGTTCATCCGCTCCAGGTTAAACGCGATGGATCCCTTGCTTCCGTTGATCTCGAACCGGTTGTAGTTCTTGCGGCCTGTGGCGAACCGGCTCGCTTCGATCGTGCCGAGCGCACCGTTCTCGAAGCGGACGATCGACGCGGACGCGTCATCGACGGTGACCGCCCCCTTCTTCTTCGGATTGTCGGGCAGCGGACGTTCCTTCACGAAGGTCTCGAGCGCCGCGGTGACTTCAGACACGGGCCCGACGAGATAGTGCGCCAGGTCGAGCGAGTGAGAGGCGATGTCGCCAAGGGCGCCCGAGCCGGCCTTTTCTTTCTGCAGCCGCCAGTACAACGGAACGTTCGGATCGGCGACCCAGTCCTGAAGATACGTGCCGCGGAAGTGATACAGCCGCCCGAGCCGGCCCTCGTCGATGATCTGCTTCGCCAGCGTCACCGCCGGTGCTTTCCGGTAGTTGTGGCAGATCATGTGGATGACGCCGGCCTTCGTCACAGCGGCGAGCATCTGCTCGGCTTCCTTGACGGTGTTCGCCAGCGGCTTTTCGCAGAAGACGACCTTGCCCGCCTTGGCCGCCGCGATGGCGATCTCGGCGTGACTGTCGCCCGGTGTGCTGATATCGACGATGTCGATGTCGGGGCGGGCGATGACGTCGCGCCAGTCGGTGGCGGACTCTTCCCATCCGAGCTGGGAGGCCGCGGCCTTCACATTCTTGGGATCGCGGCCGCAGATCACTTTCATCCGCGGCGTCAGCGACGTCGAAAAGAATCGGGACACCTGACGCCAGGCGTTGCTGTGCGCCCGGCCCATGAAGGCGTAGCCGATCAGTGCCACGTTCACGTGTGCCATATCGCGTCGCTCAGTTGGGTCGTGGAAGGAGAATCGAAGCCGCCCGGCGCGAGTGACTCACGCGCTCGGCTTCTTCTTGGCTGTTGCCTTTGCTTTGGCCGGCGCGGCCGCCAGGGTCTTGTCGAACGTGCGCACGTATTTCGCCAACGCCAGGATCTCCTGCTCGGAGAAGCGGGTCTTGAAGGGCATCATCGCCGTACCCTGGACGCCGTTGGTGATCGTCGCTGCGACTTCCTTCACCGAGCTGCCGTGCCGCCACTTGCCGTCGGCGAAATTCATGGGTTCGAGCGCCGCATTGCCGTCAGCCATGTGACACGGCTGACAGGTCGTCTTGTACAACTCGGCGGCCGGGCGGTTGCTGTCGGCAGGCGGCTGCGCCATTGCCGAGGAGACAGAGCCCGCCACGAAAGCCGCGGCGAGGAGAACACGTGCGTGCATGAGTGATGATCCCGGAAAGGAGTGACTGATAAGGATACTCGCTCGAAGGCGCCTGCGGATCACGGAAACCACCCCGCAAAATAGCGTTCGGCAAGAAACGTTGTCAAGCCAACGGTCGGAGGACGGGCACCGTCCGGTCAGCGCACGAGACTGAAAATCCGCTGTCTTTGGCGGCCTAGAAGGCCATGCTGTAGTATTCCGCGACTGGTCAGACCCCTTTCGCTGCCCAGTGTCGGCCTGGAGTCCGCTTCCATGCACCTGCAGTGGATCGACTACCTCATCATCCTGATCTACTTCGGCTTCGTGATCGGGATTGGCTTCGTTCTCAAGAACTTCGCCAAGACGAGCACCGACTTTTTTCTGTCCGGACGATCGATTCCGGCCTGGATCACGGGACTGGCGTTCATTTCCGCGAACCTCGGCGCGCAGGAAGTGATCGGGATGGGCGCGAGCAGGGCGAAGTACGGCATCGCGACCTCGCATTTCTACTGGATCGGCGCCATCCCGGCGATGGTGTTCGTCGGCATCTTCATGATGCCGTTCTACTACGGGTCGCGCGCACGCTCCGTCCCCGAGTACCTGAAGCTTCGATTCGACGAGAAGACCCGAGGCCTGAACGCGATCTCTTTCGCCGTCATGACGGTCTTTTCGTCGGGCGTGTCGATGTACGCCATGGGCAAGCTGCTTCAGCTGCTGCTCGGCTGGGACTTCAACTTCTCGGTGCTCCTCTCGGCGGGCATCGTGCTCGTCTATACCTACCTGGGCGGATTGACGTCCGCCATTTACAACGAGGTGCTGCAGTTCTTCTTGATCGTCGCGGGCTTCGTGCCGCTGGTCGTCCTGGGGCTGAGGGATATCGGCGGTAAGGAGGGCCTGTACCGACGGCTGGCGGAAGTCGCGCAGGCGAGAGGCTTCGAGCCCGGTGCGTTGAGCCACTCGTGGCAATACATGGCAAATCCTGCGCAGAACCCGATGGGCGTCGAATGGTTCGGCCTCGTCATGGGCCTCGGCTTCGTGC
>JBKPMA010000429.1:0-8701 GCA_046731935.1 Acidobacteriota bacterium | reverse complement strand
CCGCTGCTTCGATCGTCTCCTGGGGAGTCGCGAGCGCGATACCTTGCGGGGATGTGGTGGCACCAACCAGCGGCGTTCCGCTCAACCGCATCACACCGGCATCGTCGCAGAGCGCCGCGAGACAGCGCACGAGCGCCTCCGCTTCCAGGACGCCGCTCGCAGGCGACCAGAGGGCGATGGATGCGCTCACGTGGGGCTCCCGTGCCCGCACGAACGCGGCATCGACGATTTCGAGTCCAGGCACGCCGTTGGCGTCGCCCAGGCGTTTGAGCGCTTCGATTCCGCGGGCGTCGGCGTCGCCGTGGCCGACGATGAGTTTGCCGGATCGGATGTGCGGGATGTCGTGTGTCTCACAGAACGCATAAAGGCGCGCGGCGCCTTCGACGCAGAACTGCGCCTTGAGGGAGCCGGTTGGGTAGTAGAGGCCGGCATGGATCACGCCGCTGTTGTGCGTGCTCGTGTCCATCCCGGGACGCGGGTGACGCTCCAGCAGACACGTGGAGTATCCCGCCTCTGCGATGGCGAGGGCCGCCGCAAGGCCGGTCACGCCAGCGCCGACGATCGCTACTTCGACATCAGCCATAGATGGTGTCAGCCGCGCGTTTCGATCAGAGTGACGACGAACTTGCCGAGCGGCATGTCGGCCTCGAGCCGCAGCGGAAGCCTGCGAGAGTCGTCAGAGATCCAGACGTTGAGCGCGCGTCCCTTCATCTGTCCCGTGCCCGTCAATACGTAGGGTGTCACGCGCCAGGCCGGCTGCGAGCCCATCCGCGAATCGATCGTCTCCTTCGCCCCGACTGAGAAGCGGACGTCGTACACGTCGTCACCGTCGGCGACTGGCATGGTCAGCGTCAGTCCTTCGCGGAACGGCAGCGCGCGAATGGCGAACAGCGCAGACAGCGTGTCGAGCGTGCCCGGCGGGATCTTGAACGTCTGTTGGACGACAGTTGCCGTCTTGATTTCGATCGCCGCACTCGATGTGTCGTGGTGGAAGGTCACCGTCCGGCTCCGGCGATGCTTGCCTTCCTCGCTGTACAGCATCGCTTGTTGCGGGAGAAACGTGAAGGCATCCACCAGCGTCTCGGCCTTATAGTAAACCGGGTAGATTGCCGCGAAGAACGCCGTCGGCCGACCGTCGGCAATGAAGTCCCACGCAGTCGAGCCCAGCGACGCGCGTTTGTCGGCCACCCGCACGGTTGCGGTTCCGGCGGTCACAGACCCAGACCACGAAATTTCGTACACGAGTACCTCGCCAGCCTTGAACGGCATCGGCCGTTCCACCTTTGGCGGAGGCGCAGGCGACACGGGGGCTGATGGTGCGGGAGGCTTGGGTCGCGGCGCGGGCCGCGGCGGCTTCTGCGCTGCCGCAGCGAGCGCGATCGAGAAGGGCACCGCAGCGACGAAGAGAATCACGCGCCAGGGACGCATGTCAGAGCCGTGTCGCGACGGCCGCGTAGTCGAGGAACGTGAACAGCAGCGCGTTCAGGCGGGACGCGTTCCCGTTCAACGTGTCTACCGCGGCGCGGACAGCGTCGGGAGCGCTGGGATCCGGCGGGATCAGCTGAAGCTTTTCATGCTCCGGATACGGGGCCCGGTATCGGATTTCGACGCGTTGGAAGCCGCTGGCCGTAAGCAGATACTGAAGGGTATCCGGATGGATCGGCCGGACGTGTGTGAGATCTCTGATGTAGCTCGCGAAGAACGCGTACCAGCACGCCGGATTGATCGTCTCGAGCACGATGTACGACCCGGGCCGCAGCTTGTGATACGCCGCATCGAGCGTCCGCATCAGGTACGTGGGCTCGAGATGCTCGACGACCTGCGCGGCGAACAGTCCGCCAAGAGAGCCGTCAGGCAGCGACTGCAGATAACCGAGCGCGTCGCCTTCGTTCGCTTCGAGCCCCCGCGCGCGGCAGACCTCGACCATCTCGTGATTGACGTCGAGTCCTCGCGCGCCGACGCCGGCGCTGCGCAGCAGGTCGAGAAACTCTCCGCGGCCGCAGCCGACGTCGAGCACATCGCTGGCACCGGCAAAGTCGGGCACGTAGTCGGTGAGACGCTGGCGGATGTCGTCCTGGGCGCCGCGGAAGCGGTCCTCGAACCCCACATACTTGTAACTGTCGATCGTCGGCTCGCCCGCTCGAGGGATCGCCGGTTCTGCACCGGCGGCTGCTGAAGGCGCCGCGGCCAACAGCCGTTCCAGCTCGCGTTTCAACGTCAGCGTGCTCTGCTGGACGACAGCCAGCGTGCCTCGGATGTCGTCGTGGCCGCCGTTTACGGCGTCGACACGGGCGGCGAACCGCTGTTCGCGCGCGACCATCGACTCCCATCGCATGAGGAGCTCGTCCGAGACCGCCGCGATGGCCGGATCGTAGACGGTCATCAAGCCGCCGGCGGCGCGGCGATCCTTGGTATCGACGTACAACGTCACCTGCTGCAAGTAGACGATGAGGTGCGAATGAAAGCGGCTGACGGCATCCACGTAATCGCGCAAGGAATCTGACAGCGCCGCCGTAGCTGCCGACGAGTCTCGCGAGACTGCCATGGAGCGGTTGATGTGCTCGACCAGCGCCGCATTGAACGTCTGCTGGCGCTCGAAGTACGGGCCGACCAACCGCCACACGAAGCCCGCGAGCCGCGTCCTGACGCCGCGTGCCGGCGGAACCGGCTCGCCGGGCACGACCTTCCAGATCTCGTTCAGACGGGGGATGAGATGATCATCCGGCGCGGGCGCGCCGGGAAGCGCTGGTGGAGCGGGCACCGCGCGATCGAGTGCCGTCAATGCGCGGTTGTACGCCTCGTCCGCCTCGACACGCTCCTGCTCGAGGCGTTCGAGATCGGACGATGACACGGGATGCTTCAACGGCCCACCAGTCCCTCGACGGGGCTGCTCGCGGTCGCGTACATCTTCCGCGGAATCCGCCCGGCGCCGTATGCGAGCCGTCCCGCCTCGACCGCCATCCGCATCGCGGCCGCCATGGCCACTGGATCCTTCGCGCCGGCGATCGCGGTGTTCATCAGCACGGCGTCGGCGCCGAGCTCCATGGCGACAGCGGCGTCCGACGCGGTCCCGACGCCGGCATCGACAATGACCGGAACGCGTGCCTGTTCCTTGATGATCCTGAGATTGTTCGCGTTCTGAATGCCCAACCCCGAGCCGATCGGCGCACCGAGAGGCATGACCGCTGCGGCACCGGCGTCTTCCAGCTTGCGGCACAGCACGGGATCGTCGATGACATACGGCAGGACGACGAAGCCCTCCGCGACGAGTGTGCGCGTCGCCTCCAGCAGCGCCTCGTTGTCCGGAAACAGCGTCTTCTCGTCGCCGATCACCTCGAGCTTGACCCAGTTCGAGAGGCCGGCCTCGCGCGCCAGTCGCGCGGTCCGCACGGCCTCGTCGGCCGTGTAGCACCCGGCGGTGTTCGGCAGGATGAACATCTTCGACGTGTCGATGTAGTCGAGCAGCGATTCCTTGCTGCGGTCGCTGATGTTGACGCGGCGCACGGCGACGGTCACCATGTCGGCCCCCGACGCCGCGTGCGCCTGGGCCATCACCGGGAACGACGGATACTTTCCGGTACCGACGATGAGGCGCGACTGGAAGGTGCGGCCGGCGATGACGAGCGGATCGGATGGCATGGCAGGGTGGTCCACGAATGGGTCACGGAACGCGACGGGTGACTGGTCAAGGCCGCCGGGTCGTGCTAGCCTCCGCCCACGAAATTGACGACCTCGACCTGGTCGCCATTCCGGAGCACGGTCTCATCGAACAGGCTGCGCTTGAGCACGACCAGATTGTGCTCGACGGCCACACGGCGGGAGTCGATCCCCAGCTGGACCAGCAACGCGCTGACCGACACCGGACCATCCAGATCGAACGGATCTCCGTTGAGAGAAATGGTGACACCCGTGCCCGCGCCGCTCATACAGCCCGTATCCCTTCAGCGTACCGCCCACCCCTGGCAGCGTCAAGGCGGCCCTGGAATCCTGACCAGCTCGCCCGGCATCTAACCGGGCACGCGTTGTGCTCCCAACCACTCAGGGATTTGACTGATGTCTACCTCGACTGCCTCGCTCGACCTGGACCGTCGCCTGCTCCTGGCGCGATTCGACCGCGTGCGGCGGCGCTCGCGAGAGCTGTTCGCGCTGATCGCGGACGATGCGTATTACAGCCGTCCTATCACCCTGCGCAACCCCATCGTGTTCTATGAGGGGCACCTGGCGGCGTTCAGTATCAATACGCTGCTCAAGAAAGCGCTTCATCAGCCAGGGATCGACGATGAGCTCGAGGTGCTGTTCGCACGGGGCATCGATCCGGAGCTCACTCCGTCAGACGACAATTTGCGAGCCCTGTGGCCGTCGCGCGATCGCGTCGCAGCCTACGTCAGGGAATCGGACGCGCGGCTGCGTGAAGCGCTCACCTCCGCAACGCTCGACGTGCCGGGTGATCCGTTCCTCAATCGTGGTGAAGCCGTCTACACGATCATCGAGCACGAAGAGATGCATCAGGAGACGCTGCAGTACATCTGGCATCGTCTTCCGTTCGCGCTCAAGCGCCGGCCGGAGGGTCTACGGCTGCTGACCGAGGGACATATCCCGGTACACGAACAGGTCGCAATTCCGGCGGGCATCGCGACATTAGGGGCCGCGCGCGCAGAGATCCCGTTCGGGTGGGACAACGAGTTCCCCTCGCTCACCGTGAACGTGCCTGCCTTCGCGATCGATCGCCACGACGTGTCGAACGGAGAGTTCCTGGAGTTCGTGGCCGCGGGCGGCTACGCAAACGAAGCGCTGTGGACACCCGACGGATGGGCGTGGCGCGAGTCTGCAGCGGTCGAGCATCCGCTGTTCTGGGAACGCGTGGACGGCCGGTGGATGTGGCGGGGTATGTTCGATCTCGTGGCGCTTCCGGAATCGTGGCCCGTGTACGTGAGCCACGCAGAAGCAACGGCGTTCGCGCGCTGGCGCGGGCGGAGGCTGCCCACCGAACCCGAGTATCACCGGGCCGCGTTCGGAACACCCGAGGGGCACGAGCGGCCGATGCCGTGGGGCGACGCTCCTGCGGACGAGACGCGCGCCAATGCGGGCGCGGTGCATTGGGATCCGGTGCCCGTCGGGTCCTACCCTGCGGGTGTCAGCGCCTTCGGGGTGCACGACCTCACGGGGAATGGCTGGGAGTGGACGGCTTCGCCGTTTGGGCCGTTCCCAGGATTTCGAGCCATGCCGTCGTACCCGGAGTACTCAGCCGACTTCTTCGACAATGCGCACTTCGTGCTGAAGGGCGGTTCGCCAGCAACCCCGTTCGAACACCTCCGGCGGAGCTTCAGGAACTGGTTCCGCCCTCACTATCCTTATGTCTATGCGACCTTCCGCACTGTCCGCGGCTGACGTCGATCGCTACGATCCAGCGCGCGCGGCGTTTGCTGCAGACGTGCGTGCGGGCCTGGTCTCGACGCCGAAGCGCCTGCCGCCGCGCTGGTTCTACGATGCGCTCGGCTCGTCACTGTTCGAGTCGATCTGCCGCCTGCCCTGGTACGCGATCACCCGCGCCGAATCCGCGCTGCTGGCGGCGCACGCGCGGGAGATTGCCTCCGAGCTCGGTGACGCCGGGTCGATCATCGAGCTTGGCGGCGGAAGCGGGGAGAAGCTGACGCTGCTGCTGGATGCGCTCGAGGAGCGCGACTACGCCACCCGCGTCCATCTGGTCGACGTCTCCGCGCGCGCACTCGAGCTCGCGTCTGCCAACCTCGCGCGGTTTGCCGATGTCACCTTCGTACCGATTGAAGCGACGTACGAGCAGGGATTGAGCGAAGCCGTCCGCGTGCCGGCTGCCGGCAGGCAGCTGGTCGTCTTTCTCGGATCGAACATCGGGAATTCAGAGCCAGACGAAGCGCGCGCACTGCTGTATCGGATTGCCGCGTCGCTTCGCCCCGGAGACCTCTTCCTGCTTGGAGCAGATCTGGTCAAGCCAGAGGTCGACCTTCTCCTGGCCTATGACGACCCGCTCGGCGTGACAGCGGCGTTCAACAGAAATCTGCTCCAGCGGATGAACACCGAGCTCGGTGCGGACTTCGAGTTGCAGACCTTTGCCCATCAGGCGCGCTGGAATGCGGCCGCCGGACGTGTCGAAATGCATCTCGTCAGCCGGCTTCGTCAGACCGTCCACGTACCTGGTGCCGGTCTGCGAATCTCGTTCGTGTCCGGAGAGTCGATCTGGACCGAGAGCTCGCACAAGTACGACTCCGCCTCGATTCAGGCCCTCGGCGCCTCGGCCGGCTTCCATCAACGTGCGCACTGGATCGAGCCTCGCGCGCGGTTCGCGCTCACGCTGTTCGCGCGCGGGTGACGCCGCCGAGGTGACGCAGCTCCGGACGCTACTTCGCGTCCTCGATTGACACCTTCGTTGCGGTGAGAACGCTGCCGTCTTTCGTACCTTCGACCTCGACGCTGCGTCCGTTGGCGATCGCCGGGCATCCGGCCTTCTCAAACATTGTCGAGGACGTCGTGACGATGTTCGTATCCTGTACCGTAAAGGCGAGCGCCGGGCACGTGCCGGAGAGGCCGGCGACCTTGCCTTTGACTGCGAGATCATGGCCGGCGGTGTCCTCGAATTGCACCTTCCGGGCGACGAGCGCATCGCTTGTCACTGTGCCTTCCACCTCCACGATGGCGCCGCTCTTGACGCCATTGCAGGTGCCCTTCGCGAACGTCGTCGACGATGTGGTGGTCACGGTCTTGCCACTCACGACAAAACGCAAGCTCGGACACTGACCGGACACATTCGAGACCTCGCCACGGGCCGACGTTTCTTTCTCGCCGCCGGGTGGTCCGGGTTGATCGTCGAAGTGCAGGTGGGTGGCCAGGACGCTGCCATCCGCACGCCGGACGCCCTTGATCTCGGCCAACCGTCCATTCGAAATGTCGCTGCACGCGCCGTGCGCGAAGCTCGTGGCCGTGTTCACGACGATGCTGGTCGAGCCGAAGCGGAACCTCACGTCAGGGCACGCGCCAGCCATGTCAGAGATCGTGCCCGACAGCTCGACATCCGTCGCCTCGGATTGCTGGACCAGCACTTCGCTTGCCGTGATGCCGGCATCACCCTTGGTACCGCGCACGTGCACGCGGTCGCCCGGTTGGAGCACGTTCAAGCTGACGTCCTCGTTGCCTTTGCGAATCGTCGTGCCGTCGGGCACGCGCACGGTCACACTGCGCACCACGATGGTACGGCTCGCTACGTCGATGCTTGCAATCCGGCCCTCGACCTCCGCCTGCGCACCGTTGGTCCGCTCCTGGTCGGTCACCTCCGCACTGGCGCCAGACAGCGAGACCGTCACCTTGATGTCCTCGCGTTCGCCGATACCGGGAATCAGCACGCGTGATTCGCGGCCGTGATCGTCGAATTGCAGCTGCTGATCGCCGCCAGGCACCGTCGTCAGAATGAAACGACCGCTGCCGTCCGACGTCGTCGACAGTGAGGTGCCAGCGATGGTGACGGTGACGTTTGGAATGCCGACCGACAACGCGCTCGCCACGATCGACGCTCCAGGTGCGATGAGCGTTCCGGCGATCGTCGCCGTGCCGCCTCCAGAGGCGGGGACCGGAGTCGAGGGGTCCGGCGCGGCGCTCGTGGAGTCACTCGGAGCGGAGGGTGACTTGCCGCCACAAGCGGCCGCGAGCAGACAGAGGAGCAGCGGCACAGAGGCGAGACGGATTTTCGTCATGAGAGTCGTCCTTAATCGGTCGGACCGTTCGTGGGGGCGAGCCGGCTATAAGAAAGGACCGTGCCGTATCGTCCGACGAGCGCCCTCGACGAGGTCTCGTTGCGCTAATGCGCACCAGGGCGGGAAGAACCGCGCCATGGTGGAATGCGCGGCGTGGCCATCGCTGCGGCGCAAAACCGGGCGGCGATTTCAACCCATGTAAAATGACCACGCGCAGCGTAAGTTGCTTCGCAGAAACGAGCCTCGATCATGGTGGTCGGCGTGGTGCGGGAGTCGCAGCCCGACGAGCGACGGGTGGCGTTGGTGCCGTCGCTGGTACAGGCTGTCGTGAAGTCGGGCGCCAGTGTGGTGATCGAACCAGGAGCTGGCGCGCTCGCGGGGTTCCTCGACCCGGCGTATCAGGAGAAAGGCGCCGAGATCGGGGCATCACGTGCTGACATCATTGCCCGCGCGGATGTGTTGCTGCGCGTACGGCTGGGTCCCTCAGGTCAGAGTGCGACCGAACGGGACTTAAACGAGCTTCGCCCCGGGCAGGCCGTCATCGCGTTTCTCGATCCCCTGAGCGACCACGCGCTGATCCGATCACTCGCCGAGCGGCAGGTGTCAGCCTTTTCGATGGAGCTGATGCCGCGCATCACGCGCGCGCAGAGTATGGACGCCCTGTCGTCGATGGCAACGATCTCCGGCTACAAGGCCGTGCTTCTCGCGGCAGTGACCGCGCCGCGGATGTTCCCCATGCTCATGACAGCTGCCGGCAACGTCACCGCCGCGCGGGCGTTCGTGATTGGTGCCGGTGTCGCCGGGCTGCAGGCGATCGCGACGGCGCGGCGTCTCGGCGCGCAGGTGCAGGCGTACGACGTCCGTCCGGCGGCCAAAGAGCAGATCATGAGCCTGGGCGCGAAGGTCGCCGACGTGCCGATCGAGGCTGCCGACGCGCAGGACAAGGGCGGATATGCGAAGGCCCAGGACGAGTCGTTCTA
>JBKPMA010000428.1:0-6640 GCA_046731935.1 Acidobacteriota bacterium | reverse complement strand
AACAATGGCAGCGCGGTAAATCGTGCGATACGTTCGCTCCGATGGGTCCGGCCATCGTCACCACCGACGATGTCCCGAACCCGCACGCGCTCCGCATCCGGCTGCGTCTCAACGGTCAGACGATGCAGGATTCGTCGACGTCGCAATTGATCTTCGGAGTGGACGAGCTCGTCGCGTTTCTGAGCGAAACGGTGACGCTCGAGCCCGGCGATGTCATCGCGACGGGCACCCCGCCGGGCGTGGGATTTGCGCGGACCCCGCCGGTTTACTTGAAGCCTGGCGATGTGATGGAAGTCGAAGTCGAAGGGCTTGGCGTGTTGTCGAATCCCGTGGTCGCGGATTAAACGGGGCGGATGCTACGGCCGCACGGCCTCACCGGCATCCGACCACTTCAGCCTCCCGCTCGCATCATGCCGGACCAGCCACCAGGTCGGCGTGCCCACGATGTTCTCGATCGGGATCGCGCCGAAAGCACGGCTGTCATGGCTGTTCGCGCGATTGTCGCCAAGGATGAACACCTGGCCAGCCGGCACCTTCTGCGGAGCACGGTCCGCGACTGCATCCTGATCATCCGCCGAACTGGAAGCGTCCGTAACGAGCGACCTGGTGCGCTCGGGCACGCCGTTTACCAGCGCACGGTGGTTGCGAAGCTCGATCGTCTCACCCCCGCTCGCGACGATGCGCCCCAGCTGAACGAGGTTCGTGTCAGGTGGGTGATAGAGCACGAGCGTACCGCGCCGCGGACGTGTCGTTCTGGTGCGAGTGCTCACGATGCGATCGCCGCTCTGCACAGCCGGCAACATCGAGGCCCCCTCGACGGTGTAGACCTGCATGGGCAGCCGCGGCACGACGACAGCGGCGAACACTGCGTCGGCTCCAGAGACGAACAGTGACACGAGGCCGATCGCCCACCAGGTCGTGAACCATCCACGTGCGGACGGGCGCGCGAGCGCGGCGTTTCGTGCGTTCAGGCCTGACAGGACGCTGTAGAACAACGCCAACGCGGGTGCGGCAACGAGCGCGGTGATGCGGTCGCCCGGCGCTGACGCCATCCAGATCGGAACGAGGAACAGCAACGCCGCCATCCAGCGGCCGACCCCCCAGAGCACGGCGGGAAGCGGATACCCCGCGTACAGCTGCCCGAGGCCGGGGCAGAAAAAGCCCAGCGTCGCTGCCACCCATGGGCGCGCAGGCAGACCGCGCGAGACCGCGAGGGGCTCGCGATACGGACCTCGGTCAGTGAGGTCGAAGCTCTGGCTGTTCATAACATGTCGGTCGTCGTCATCCGCCGCGAACCGGGCCATCGTAGCGATTGACCCCGGCCCGTCCTGTGTATCTAATCATCAGCGCATGCCCCCGCTGCTGCGCGTCGAAGGCCTGCGCAAGCGCTTCGGACCGACCGTCGCGCTCGACGGCATGAGCTTCGAGCTCGCTGGCGGCCAGGTCCACGCGCTCATCGGTGAGAACGGCGCGGGCAAGAGCACGCTCATGAACGTGCTCGCTGGCGCCCTCCGAGCCGATGCGGGCACGATGGCGATCGACGGCGCACCCTACGTGCCTGTCTCGCCGCTCGACGCCAGACGCCACGGCATCGCCCTCATCCATCAGGAACTCTCGCTCTGTCCGCACCTTTCGGTGACAGAGAACATCCTGATGGGCCGGGAACCCTCTCGCTACGGTCTCGTCGACCGCCGGGAGGCGGAGGCGCAGGCCCGCGAGCTCCTGGCCAACTTTCCCCACCCCGAACTGCACCCCGCGCGCCTCGTGGGCGATCTCCCCATCGCGGCGCAGCAGGTGGTCGAGATCTGCCGCGCCCTCGCCGCCCGCGCACGCATCCTGCTCATGGACGAACCGACGAGCAGTCTGCAGCGCGCGGACGTCGATCATCTCTTCGCCCTCATCTGCCGCCTCCGCGACCAGGGCATCGGCATCGTCTATATCAGTCACTTCCTGGAAGAGATTCGCGAGATTGCCGACGTCTTCACGGTTCTGCGTGACGGGCGCAGCGTGGCGACCGGCACACTCGCGAGCGCGACAAACGACGAGCTCGTGGCGCAGATGGTCGGCCGATCCGTGGATCATCTCTTTCCGCAACGCCGCCGCAGTGACCCGGGCGAAATTCTGCTCACTGTCGACAATCTGGCGGCGCCCTCCGTGCGCCAGGCCAGGTTCGAGCTGCGACGGGGTGAAGTTCTGGGCATTGCCGGGCTCATGGGGTCAGGCCGCACCGAACTCATCCGCGCAATCTTCGGCCTGGCCCCGGTCACCGCCGGTACCGTTCGTATCGGCGCGATGAGTGGCGAACGGCAGGTCGATCCGGGCAATCCCGGCTCCCCACGTCGCCAGCTCGCGGCCGGCCTCGGCTATTTGAGCGAAGACCGCAAGGGCGAAGGCCTGGCCCTGACGATGTCGCTGGCGGACAACATCACGATGACGCGCTTCTCCGCCTGCGCCACGAGGGGGTGGTTGCGTCTGTCGGATCAGCGACAGCAGGCGGCCAAATGGGTCAACGCCCTGGGCGTCAAAGCACGAACTCCCGATCAGGCGGCCCAGACGCTCTCCGGCGGCAACCAGCAGAAGGTCGCGCTCGCCCGTCTGATGCACCAGCAGGCAGACGTCCTGCTGCTCGACGAGCCGACGCGCGGCATCGACATCGGCAGCAAGGCCCAGATCTACGACGCCGTGGTGCGCGCTGCAGACGATGGAAAGGCGGTACTCATGGTGAGTTCCTACCTGCCCGAGTTGTTCGGACTGTGTGACCGCCTGGCGGTCATGAGTCGCGGCCGCCTGACCGCGGCACGCCCCATCGCGGAATGGACGCCGGAGTCCGTCCTCCACGCCGCAATCGACGTCGAAGGTCAGGCGTGAGCATGGCCACCACCGCGCCCGCAGAGACGGTGCCAGTGACGTCGGCTCGCCGTCGCACGCTCGCACGCCTGGGTCCGTTCCTCGGCCTGGTCGTCGTCATCGCCGTCTTTGCGCTGATGACCGACTCGCCGTCACAGTACCTCTCCATCCGTAACTTCCGGATCGTCGTCGCGCAGACCGTCATCGTGGCGCTCGGTGCGATCGGCATGACGATGATCATCGTCAGCGCGGGGATCGATCTGTCCGTAGGATCGGCGATTGCGTTGACGGGAGTGGTGACTGCGCTCGTGCTGCGCGCAGGGATGTCGCCGCTGCTGGCAGTATTCGCCGGAGTCGTGGCCGGAGGCCTCGTCGGCGTCGTCAATGGATTGGCCATCACACGTCTGAAAGTCATTCCGTTTATCGCGACGCTCGGCACGCTGGGGATTGCGCGAGGCGTGGCAAAGTGGATTGCCGATCAGCAGACCGTCAACGTCCCCGAGACGTGGGTGAACGATCTCGCGGTCACGTTCCCGCGTCCCGAATGGCTCGTCGTGGCGCCGGGCGTGTGGCTCACGCTGCTCCTGGCGGTGGGCGCGGCATTCATGCTGCGGCGCACGATATTCGGCCGTCACGTGTTCGCGATTGGATCCAACGAAGCGGCGGCCCGGGCGTGTGGCATCTCGGTGGACGCGATGAAGGTCGCCATTTATGGTCTGGCGGGCCTTCTGTTCGGACTGTCGGGCGTGATGCAGATGTCGCGGCTGCGGCAGGGCGATCCGACGGTGGCGATTGGCACCGAGCTGGACGTGATCGCCGCAGTCGTCATTGGCGGCGGATCGTTGAATGGCGGCGTGGGGACCATCCTCGGGTCGATGATTGGCGCCACGATCATGGCGGTCCTGCGGAATGGCAGCCAGCAGATGGGATGGCCGAATTACATCCAGGAGATCATCATCGGCGCCATCATCGTCGTCGCGGTGGCACTCGACCGCGTCCGGACGAAGGCGGAGTAGTTCGGGGTCGGGCCATCAGGCCCGACCCCAAGACCTCGGACTACGCACTACACTAGTCCTGAATGAAGCTGCTGCTGCTTGGCTACGGGCGCATGGGGAAGCTGGTCGAAGCGCTGGCCCCGGAATACGGGTGCGAAGTCGCCGGTGTGCTCGACAGCCGTGTGAACAGACAGGGCGAAGCCTTGGGCCCCGGAGCCTGGTCCGACGTCGACGTCGCCATCGATTTCTCGACCGCCGCGTCTACGGAGCAGAACTTTCCGCGACTGGCGGCGCTCGGGATCAACACCGTGATCGGGACGACCGGATGGGATGACGCGGCCGCTCGCTTGCAGCACCTGGCGGCCGACGCCAATATCGGAGTCCTGGCGGCGCCGAACTTCTCGACCGGTGTCGTGCTGTTTGGCGAGATCGTCCGGCGCGCCTCGGAGCTGATGGAGTCTCAGGCCGAGACTGGCGCCTGGATCCACGAGCTGCACCACGCCAAAAAACGCGACCAGCCGTCGGGCACCGCGCTGTGGCTCGAACAGACGCTTCGTGGGGCCGGATACTCCCGCACGATTGACGTCACGTCATCCCGCGTGGGATCCATTCCTGGTACGCATACCGTCGGCTTCGACGGCCCGTCCGAGACCATCACCTTGACGCATACCGTCCGCGACCGCGGCACGTTCGCGCGCGGAGCCCTGGTCGCCGCGAAATGGCTCCAGGGCCGCCGCGGCTGGTTTACCATGAGGGATTGCCTCGGCCTGACTCGAGAGGGAACGCGATGAGACCCGCCTGGACCGGACTTGGAACCGCACTCGTAACGCCGTTCAAAGCAGACGGCAGCCTCGACGAACCTGGGATTCGGCGCCTTGCGCAGCGGCAGGTCGAAGAAGGCGTCCACTTCGTCGTGCCGTGCGGCACGACTGGCGAGAGCCCGACACTGACGCGCGAAGAGCATCTGCGGGTCGTGGAGCTCGTCGTCGACGCGGTCGAAGGACGCGTCCCGGTCCTCGCCGGGGCCGGTGGCTACAACACGCACGAAGTCGTCGAGCTTGCGCGAGCGCTCGAGCATCTCGGCGCGCAGGGCATCCTCTCGGTCACGCCGTACTACAACAAGCCCACGCAGGACGGCCTCGTCAAACATTACGAGACGATCGCCGCCGGCACGAGCCTCCCGGTGATCGTTTACAACGTACCGGGCCGCACTGGCTGCAACGTCGAGCCTCGTACACTCGCGCGCCTGGCCGCGGTTCCCACGATCGTCGGCGTCAAGGAAGCATCGGGCAACATGACCCAGATCTGCGAGGTGATGCGAGTCGTGCCGGACGACTTCATCGTGCTCAGCGGAGACGATGCGATGGCGCTGCCGGTGATGGCGATCGGAGGACGGGGCGTCATTTCGGTCGCGTCGAACGTCGTGCCCGGGGCCATGGCAGCTCTGGTCGAAGCCGCCGAGCGTGGCGACTTTGCGGCCGCGCGCAGCGCACATCAGCGACTGATCAAGTTCATGCTCGTGAACTTCGTGGAATCGAATCCGATTCCAGTCAAAGCCGCGATGGCAATGCTCGGTCTGCTCGAGGAGCACTATCGGCTGCCGATGGTTCCGCCGTCGGACGGGAGCCGGACGAAGATCTCCGAGGCGCTCGGCGAGCTCGAGCTCGCACACATTGTTGCCCGTGGATAGGGCACACCTCCAGTCTTCGGTCTGCGGTCTTTAGTCTGCGGCCGCCGGCGGACGGTCTCGCGAATGTGACCGAAGACCGTAGACTGCAGACCGTAGACCGTCACGCCCTTCTTATGTCGATCGACAGGCAAATCTCAGAGCTTTTCAGTCAGGGCGATCACGCAGACCGCGAGATCGCTCGCACGGCCTTCGCCGAGCTGCGCGCGGCGCTGTCGTCGGGGACGGTCCGTGCAGCGGAGCCCGATGCCTCGTCGCCGACGGGGTGGCGCGTCAACGCCTGGGTGAAGCAGGGCATCCTGCTCGGATTCCGCTGGGGCGCGCTCAGTGACCAGTCCGCCGATCACGGACGCTGGCCGTTCGTGGACAAAGACACGCTGCCGCTCAAGAAGCTCACGGCCGCGGACGGGGTGCGCGTGGTGCCCGGCGGCTCGACGATCCGCGATGGTGCTTTTCTCGCGCGCGGCGTCATCTGCATGCCGCCCATGTACATCAACATCGGGGCGTACGTGGGCGAGGGCACGCTCGTGGACTCGCACGCCCTCGTGGGTTCCTGCGCGCAGGTCGGCGCCCGCGTGCACCTGAGCGCGGCGGCTCAGATTGGCGGCGTCATAGAGCCGGTGGGATCGCTGCCGGTCATCGTCGAAGACGATGTGCTGGTCGGCGGGAACACGGGTGTGTACGAAGGCGTCGTCGTCAAGACACGCGCGGTGATTGCGGCAGGCACAGTCATCACCGGATCGACGCCTATCTACGATCTGCCGCACGAACGGATCATCCGCCCCGAACCGGGCCAGCCCCTCGTCGTGCCCGCTGGTGCCGTCGTCGTGCCGGGCGCGCGGCAGGTCACCGTTGGTCAGGGTGCCGCGTGGGGTCTGTCGCTCGCGACGCCGGTGATCGTGAAGTACCGTGACGCGCGCACCGATACCCGCACTGAGCTCGAACAATGGATCCGTTGAGCCTGGTTACGCTGTCGCGCACGCTCATCGACATCGATTCCACGACAGGACGCGAGGGCGATTGCGGGCGGTGGCTCGCGGCGTATCTGCGCGCCCGCGGATATCGCGTCGAGGAGCAGCCGGTTACAAACGGCCGGTTCAACGTGCTGGCC
>JBKPMA010000427.1:0-4115 GCA_046731935.1 Acidobacteriota bacterium | reverse complement strand
AACGAACCCCTCTACGGACCTCCAGGCGTCGCGTATGTGTATCTGAACTACGGGATGCACTATCTCGTGAATGCGGTCACGGAACCGGCAGGGTCGCCGGCGGCGGTTCTGCTGCGGGCACTCGAGCCGCTCGAAGGACTGGAGTTGATGCGCCGGCGTCGGGCGCTCAACGGCAACGCCGCACCCGCTGACACTGATCTCTGCCGCGGGCCGGGCAATCTCACGCGGGCCCTTGGAATCACGCTCGCGCAAAACCGACTGCCGCTGTACGGATCCACGCTCGCCATCGAAGATCGTGGATGGACGCCCAAGGCGATTGCCTGGAGCACGCGGATCGGCCTGTCAGTCGGGGTCGAGAGTGAGTGGCGGGCGTATGTTGTGGGCAGCCGCGCCGTCTCTGGTGCAAGAAGACGAACGACGATTGCAGAGTGATTACTCTGCGCCTCGCGGGCGAATCATCATTCGTCAATCTGCATTCGTCATTGCAGCGTGTTGTCTCTGTCTTTGGTAGGTCTTACATAGACCTGCATCGGTGACGGCTGCATCGCGATGTTGTTGCGCTCGAGCGCGATCATGATGCGGCGGCGCAGCTCGCGACCGACGTCCCACTGTTTCAACGGCTTGGTCTTGATGCGTATCTTGATTGTGACCTTCGCGTCGAGGAACGCGTCCACACCCAGTACTTCCAACGGCTCGAGGATGTAATCCTTGAACCCTGGGTCGGCCGCCAGCTCCGCACCGACGTCCTTCAAGACTGCCACGACCTGATCGGTGTTCTGCTCGTACAGGACGTTCACGTCGATCACGTAATACGCGTAGTCCTTCGATCGATTGGCGAGCGTCGAGATGGCGCCGTTCTGAAACATGTGGACGGTGCCTTCACCGTCGCGCAGCGTGATCGTGCGCAGGTTGACGGATTCGATCGTGCCGCCGATCCCGTTGACGACGGCCGAATCGCCCACGCTGACCTGGTTCTCGAGAATCAGGAAGAATCCGGCAATCAAATCACGCACCAGGTATTGCGATCCGAACCCGAGCGCGACACCGACGATGCCCGCGCCGGTGAGCATCGGCATGATGTCGACGCCGAGCTCGCGCAGCACCATCAGGAGCGCGATCGTCGACACGAGTACGGCTATCAGGCTTTGTACGAGACGGCCGATGGTCTGCGCCCGGCGCGTGCGCTCGACGACATCGAGGTCGCCAGACGTCGCAAGTTCGTGCTCGAGCCGTTCGGTCGTGGTCCGCGAGATGCGGAGAATGAGCGAGGAGATGAGCAGGATGACGGCGACTTTGAAGCCAGACGAGATGATCCATCGCCGCATCGCGACCCGGCTCTCGCCGAGCTCGAGCGGCAGGCCGATCGCGTCGAGCATGGGCAGGCTGAGGGCGATCCAGGTCACCAAAAAGATCAGCACCCGCACCCAGAAGAAATGACGGCCGCGCATCCTGGGCTCGAGCTGCAGGTGGCGGCGCGTCGCCACGCTGGTCAACAGGTTGTGCAGGAGCCAGTGGGCCGCGCGGCTGAACAATGACGCCACGAAATAGGCGCCAAGAAACCCGATGGCGATGACGATCGCAATCTCGGGCCATTCCGCGACCGAATCGGTGAGATCCAACGCGAGTGGGAACGCGGTCGGCATCGGGGCTAGCCTCGCCGAACGCGCCGCTGCGACTGTTCGACGACCACGTCGACCTCGACGCGGCGTCCGCCCCGGAGGAGCGTGAGCCGCGCGGCCTTGCCGATGGGTGCGTCGGCGAGCAGGCGCAGGAAGTGGCTCGCATCCTCGACGGAGGCGCCGTTGAAGGCAATGATCACGTCACCCGGCCGGATGCCCGCCTGGTACGCCGCACCAGCGCGTGACATCCGCGCGACAAGTGCGCCCCGCTCGTTCGGCACGCCGAGCTGATCGGCCAGTTGCGATGTCAGCGCGGTCACGTCCATCGCGCCGATCGATCCACGCCGGACCTGCCCGTAGCGGATCAGATCGTCCATGACGCGCCGCGCCAGATTGCTGGGGACGGCGAAGCCGATGCCCTGATACCCGCCGCTCTCGCTGTAGATGGCGGTGTTGATTCCGACGAGCTCTCCGCGCGCGTTGATCAACGCTCCGCCGGAGTTGCCTGGATTGATCGCGGCGTCTGTCTGGATGAAGTCTTCGTACGTCGCTGCACCGATATTCGCGCGTCCCAGTGCCGACACGATGCCGAGGGTGACGGTCTGACTCAATTGAAATGGATTGCCGATGGCGAGCACCCACTCGGCCACCTTCAGCTTCGACGAGTCGCCCCACGGAATGACGGGCAACCCTGTCAGGTCCACCTTCAGGAGCGCAATGTCGGTCCAGTCATCGGCGCCCACGACATGCGCGCGGACCTCGCGCTTGTCGGCGAGCACGACGGTGACCTGGGATCCGCGGCCCTGTTGGCCGACGACGTGGTTGTTGGTGAGCACGTAGCCGTCGGGGGAGACGATCACCCCCGAACCCAGACTGAGCGCGCGGCGGTTTGGCTCGCCCAGCATGTCCGAGTCGCCGAAGAAGTATTGGAAGAACGGGTCGTTCGCGAACGGTGACTGCTGACGCTCGACGTACTGCAGCGACGAGATGTTCGTCACCGCTTTGATGGTCTGCGCCGCGACGCCCGTGAAATCGGGACCAGGCGCTGCTGCCACAGCGGGTGGCGCCGTGCGCGCGGGATCGCTTCGCCGTGAGGGAGCACCGGCCTGCGCGCCTGCCGCCGGGTGCGCTTCGGCCTGATCGGCCGATCGCAGCCGTCCGGTCAGTACCAGACCGGCGACAAAGCTCAGGGAAACGACACAGCCGAGCAGGAAGAGACGGCGGAGCGACATGCGGTGGCGCGGCGTGTGGCCGCGAATGAGGAGGTCAGGAGACGTCGATCCGCCGCGGCACAGCGTTGGCGGCCTTGGGAATCACGATCGTGAGCACGCCGTCCTTCAAGTCGGCGCTGACACGATCCACGTCGATGGCTGACGACAGCGTGAACCGGCGCGAGAACGTCCCGTGCCCGCGCTCGACGCGATGATACCGCTCGCAGGGCACCTGCGACGCGGGACGCTGCCCGCGAATCGTGACCTGGCCGTCGTGCACGTGCAGCTCGATGGCGTCGCGCGACAGGCCGGGCAACTCGGCGCTCACGATGTAGCGGTCCGCCGCCTCGTACACGTCCACGGGCGGCTGCCAACCGGCGTCGCCGGCATCCGCGAGCCGCTCGATGCGTTCCTGCAGCGCGAGCAGGTCGCGGAGCGGATCCCACCGTGTCAGGGCCATTGGCCCGCGATCGTAGCACGATTGCCGGTCTTCGACCGGATGTGCTACCCTCCACAAGTTGTAGTGGCTGCGGCCGAGCTTTTCCTCTCTCCCTCACTCACGAGTCCCATGGCCGACACGATTCAGGCGACCCGCATGCGCAAGGGCATGCTGATCAAAATCAACAACGATCTGTTCCGCGTGCTGGAGCTGCAGCACGTGACCCCGGGCAATCTGCGAGGCTTCGTGCGCGCGAAGTTCCGCAACATTCGCAGCGGGACGCTGTCGGATCAGAAGCTCCGGTCGGAAGACATGGTCGAGCGCGCCGTACTCGACGAGCGCCAGATGCAATACATGTACAACGCTGGCGACGACTACTTCTTCATGGACACCGAGACGTACGAGCAGACGCACATCACGAGTGAGGCGCTGGGCGACTCGGTGAACTACCTGATTGCGGAGATGACCATCAGCGTCGAGTTCTACGGCACCGAACCCGTGGGCATCGAGCTGCCGCAGACCGTCGATCTCCTCGTGCAGGATACGGTGCCGGCCATCAAGGGAGCGACCGCCAACGCGCAGCTGAAGCCAGCGACGCTCGAGACCGGGCTCGTCGTGCAGGTACCGCCCTTCATTTCACCGGGCGACAAGATTCGCGTGAACACCGAGACCGGCGAATACCAGTCGAGGGCGTAGCCCTCGCCTGAATGTGAAGGGCCTCAGAGCCACACGGATGTGGGGCCGGGGTTCACCCCGTCGTCCAATGCGCCCCGGCACACTGATGTGGGGTTGGGGCCATTCACCCTGTCGTCCAATGTGCCCCGGCCATCCGTGGGCCGCGCAGCG